>JAPKEQ010000122.1 GCA_028821995.1 Alphaproteobacteria bacterium | reverse complement strand
TAAAACAATAAAGCTTTGTCCGAGGTTAAGCATGCTACCAACCAGGTCAATAAACCTTGTATAAATACCAATACCAAGAAGGATCATACCAATATTTGTTGCGCTATTTATATGCTGGCGCGCACCATTATAGATAAGCACACCTGCCATGAAGAAGTAAGAAATCCAGGCAAGTAATGTAATCACATAGTTATCTATATAGATTTTGTTACGTGCACCAAACTGGTATGTTGTGTCGTACAGGGTATCTAGGCTGTGTCCGTAGATCGTGGACACGATTGGCATGAGAGTGAGGAGGGCCAGCATCGGTGCAATGCTGAGGGCAGCAAGTTTATGTCCGCGTTTAATGGCAAACCCAAGAGCGGTAAGAGTGATAATCAGCATGCTAGCAACAGGCAAATTTAGTGGGACATGACGTGAAATTGACCCATGCATATCATGAGCAAAGCCAAGGAGATAGGTGGCAATGAATGGTACGGTTATACAAATGCCTTTTACCCATTGCATGTAGGTTACTCTAAAAGCGTGAAGTATGAGGAAAATGGATGACGCAAGAAGAGGGGTATAGTAAAGAATCATTGCGGTATCGCTAAGCCTGTAAAGGATAGCCGCAAAGAGCGAGACGAAAACACTAAAGGAAAGAAGCTCACTTCTTAAAAGGATGGCCATAGGCGCGACAAGAATAGAGTAAGTGATAAGCGGGCCGTCAAATTCTCCTTGAAGATGGAAGATTTGCGCAACAAGTCCAATGCCAGCGTAAATAAGGCCGCAGCCAATAGTGTGCATGGTTATAGCAAGTTTTTCAAAACGGTGCTTATGGAGCTTTAGCCCTGCATAATGGCTCCCACCCATAAGAGCCAGTAAACCAGTAAGCTTAACGGTGTTATGAATATTATGCCAGTTGCTGGCCACAATAAGAATAATGCCAAGCACAATAGTAAAGGACGCAACACCTCCTAAGATGTTAGAGATTTTTCCCCAAGATTCGTTTTTAAAGTGCTCGCTTTGAGAGAACTTAACGAGGCTATCTGCTGATTTTTGAGTAATAACTTTATATTCAACCGCCTCTAAGAGAAATGCCGTCAGTTTTTTAGGTGGAATGCCCATGCTAACCCTTTTGTTCTTTAACTTGTTAATGAGTAGCCTATCTTAAAAAGAAAATAAGTTACACTAAAATAGGTTGTTTCGGCACGGCTTTTGCTTTTGCTTGAGTTGCTTTTCTTTTATAAAAAGCTGAGTAGCCCTGAGTGTTTATTTACAACAGATTGTGCACATAAGTCAGTGAGTTGACCGTTTGTGAGTGATATATATGCCTGTTGTCAGTATTTGCTAGTGTAAGCTTACATAAGAATAGTGGAAAACTATGGTTGAAATGGGGAAAGTGGCATGAAAGCCTTAAGATTTAATATATTATTGATACTGTTAATGGCACCAGTGGCCTATTCTCAGGCGACGTTTAACGTACAAAGTAGTGGGCGCGGGCTGGAAAATGCCAAAATGGGCGCACGTATGCAACAATTGCATGATAACCAGCAAGCTGTTTTAGATGTTCTTGAGCCTCAGTCTTTTGCAAACCTCCCCGATTGCGACGCTGCCGGCGAAAAAATTAACTGGAATGCAGGCACAAGCACTTTCACATGTATCCAAGAAGATGACCCAACAGTTTCCAGCTTTGCTAAAGACCCTCTTCCAACTTGTGCAGGTACAGAGTTCCTGCAAGGTGACGGCACAGACATGACTTGTGTGGACGCCACGGCCGTCGTGACGGGCTCGGAGATTGATCCGACAGTAGAAGATTTCGCCAAAGATCCTTTGCCAACCTGTGGCGCAAATGAAGCGCTTAAAGGTAACGGAACCGTTCTTTCTTGTGTGGCCATTTCTGGCGCAGGGGTTGAGAGCGACCCAACAGTTTACTCCTTTGCACAAAACCCACTGCCAACGTGTGGCGTAGGGCAAGTCCTTAAAGCAAATGGTACAGTTCTTTCTTGTGTAGCTGATACATCTGGCGGATTTACCGAATCTGACCCGCTAACAATGACCTTTGCCAAAGGTGTGATGCCGGTTTGTGCGGCAGATGAAGTTTTAAGTAACACGGATGGCCTTGGCCAAGCTTTTGCTTGTGTAGATGCAGCAACAGCTGCTGCCGGCGCAGCGGATGACCTCGGTAGCCACGTGGCAACTCAGGCCCTTGATATGGCTGGTTTTGCTATTGATGACGTGCTTGACCCCGTGCAGGCGCAAGACGCAGCAACAAAAAATTACGTTGATACAGAAGTGGCAGCTGGTGTTGCTAGCGTATCAGAGACTGATCCAACGGTAAGAGATTTCGCGAAAGATGCCCTGCCAAACTGTACGGCTAGCCAGCTTTTAAGTGGTGATGGTACAGATATAACTTGTGTGGACGCGGCAACGGCCGCAGCCGGCGCAGCAGATAACTTAGGTAACCATGTCGCAACGCAAGCGCTGAATATGTCTGGTTATAGTATTGGTGATGCTGCTAGAATTGGTGTTGGCCCTGACTTTGCAAATTCAGGTTTTATTGTGAATCGCCTTGGCGGTATTGGTATTACTGGTAGCACTATACGTGAAGGCTCCCCAGAGTTTTACGTAAACGAAGCAGGTGATACTTACCTTGGTGCAAATGGATCTGGCCTTATTAACATGGGAAGTAACCGCGTTCAAGCCGTAGCAGACCCAACATCAAACCAAGATGCAGCCACCAAAAAGTACGTGGATGACCAAATTGCCTCAGGCGGTGCGGATGACCTAGGTGATCATACAGCCACCACAAGCCTTGATATGGCAAGTAATACTATTGTAAACGTAGCAACGCCGGTGAACACAGAAGACGCAGCTAACAAAGCTTACGTGGATAGCGCAGTTGCCTCAGGCGGTGCGGATGACCTAGGTGATCATACAGCCACTCAAACGCTTAATATGGACGGTAATAGTATTTTTAATGCTGATTATTTTTATGCGGCTAGCACAAACGCGGGCCACTTCTTTGCGTCTACCACAAACGCAGGATACGACTTACTGCAGCTTGTAAGATCGGGGACGAATGGCGGTATTCGTGTTAATACCGGGTCAAGCGGTGTTATGCGTTTGAATTATGGTGCTGCAGGTACAATAAAATTTGATACAAATAATTATGATATCAATATGTACGACAGGGTATCAATTGGTACAGATTCTCCATCAAGTACGCTTCATGTGAATGGCGATATCCAAATTG
>JAPKEQ010000037.1 GCA_028821995.1 Alphaproteobacteria bacterium | reverse complement strand
GACTCAAGTTGGGTTTCATCTGAATTTAGCGCATGTCCTTAGAGAAGTTGGCAGGACCGCTGAAGCTAAAACCTATTACAGTAATGTACTTAAACTTGCGCCAGAGAATATGCAAGCCATGCTAGGTCTTGGGCAATGCGCCCTTGCAGAGCGTGCACCTAAAGAAGCGCTTTTCTTTTTTGATAAGGCGGCAAGCGGTGGTGAGACATTCCAAGGGGTTGTGCTCAGCCAAATGGTCATTGCCCACATTATGTTGGGGCAAGAATCAGTTGCGATTGAGAAGCTTAAAGAAGCCATTGTGAAATCTCCTAAAGATCCTCTGCTTATTTCAACGCTGGGAAGTTTATATCAGTCGGAAGAAAACTATATTGAAGCTAAAGTTTGCTATGAAAAATCTCATAGTTTAAAACCATCAGCGATGGCAGCGGGTAACCTTGGCGCTGTTTATAAGATTATGGGGGACATGCCATCAGCAGAGGCTTTTCTGCAAGAGGCTATAAAGCAAGATGAGGCTCATGGTGCGGCATATTATGAGTTGAGCATGGTTGCAGATGCTGAATCCTTTGAAAAGTATGCAGAGAAGCTTTTGGAACTTTGCGAAGGTAAGCAAACGCGTCAGGATGATAAGGCGCGTATGCATTTTGCTCTTTATGTTTATTATAAAAAACAAAAGCAAACAGAAAAAGCTATGGGTCACCTTATGAAAGCAAATGATCTTTATGGATCTTTGGTTCAGTTTGACCTTAAGGCGGAGCGCGCTTTCTTTAAAATTGCGGCGGAAGTTATTTCTCCAGAGCGTTTAAATGCGCTCATGCCGCAAGGGAACCCTTCTGATGCACCTATCTTTATTGTGGGTATGCCTCGGAGCGGTACAACGCTCACAGAGCAAATTCTTTCAAGCCATTCTCAGGTGCAGGGCATGGGTGAACTTAAATTTATATCGCAAGCGTTGGGAGGCGCGCCTTATGAGCTAAGCCATTATAAAAAGCTAGGAGATGCTTCTTTTGCTGAGAAAGCTTTAACGTACCTTGAAAAAGTGAAAAATAAAGGTTGGCATAATACGCCTTACTTTACTGACAAAATGCCAAGTAATTTTTTGTATGTGTCAGGCATAAGGGCGATGTTCCCAAAAGCAAAAATTATCCATGTGACGCGTAGCCCTATGGCGGTATGTTTTTCTAATTATGAACAGCTATTTGTTGAAGGGCAGCATTGGAGTTATGATCAGAGAAATCTTGGTCAGTATTATACTTTATATAAAGGCCTGATGACGCACTTTTCTTCTTATGAAAATTTAAATATGTTCACGCTCTCTTATGAGGATCTTGTTTCTGATACAGAGACAACTGTGAGAAAACTTCTTGAGCACTGTAAGTTGCCTTGGGAAGAAGGTGTTATGGAATTTTATGCTCAGAAAAGAAATGTGAGTACAGCCAGTGCAGTTCAGGTGCGTTCTCCTATTTATAAAACATCTGTGGAGGGTTGGAAAGCGCATGAAGATAAGCTGGCTGTCTTAAAAGATACCTTAGAGCAAGGAGGCGCCCTGTGAGCGCACAGATGATGCAAATGCTTCAGCAGGCTGTGGGCCTTCACCAATCTGGCAAACTTGCAGAAGCCGGTCAGCTTTATGACGCAGTTCTGAAACAAAACCCTAAGCAGGCGGATGCGCTTCACCTAAAAGGGGTGGTGCATATGAGTATGGGCGATTATAAGGCGGCTGAAAAGCTGATGCAAAAAGCGCTTAAGCAAGATAAGCGCAACCCTGCCATTTGGGGGAACTTAGGTGCAAATTACCTCGGTCAAAAAAAGTACCGCCAAGCAATTGATACATACAACAACGCGCTTACCCTTAACCCGCAGTACGCTGAGGGGTTACAGGGGAGAGGCATATCTCAATATAAACTTGGGGAAATCGCTGATGCTAAAGTGTCTCTTGTGCAGGCGCTTGCCATTAAAGAAGCCTTACCGCAAAGCTATTACCATCTTGGGCTTCTTTATAAAGATGAACATGATTTTGATTCTGCGGAACAAAACTTTATTAAGGCAAGGTCTCTTGCACCAGCAGATACGGATATTATTTTGGCGCACGGTGTTTTGTTGATGCAAATGGAGCGTATAACAGAGGCAGTAACTGTTTTTGAGTCTCTTTATGCTGCTGGACTAAAAACAGTTCCGCTTTATGTGAACTATGCCAGGTGCTTAATGCTGCAAGGTGATATGGAAAAAAGCAAAGAGATGATTCATGAAGGCTACGAGGCTCATTCTGCAAATGACCGCGTGCTTTCTCTTTATACGCTTCTTGATAAAGCACCTCCTGAAAGCAGTGTATTTAAGGCTCTTGAGGAGCTTTACACCCAAACAGAGAAGAATAGTGATGCACATAAACGTGTATGCTTTGGGCTGGCACGCGGGCTTGAGCATGGCAAAAAATTCCTAGAGAGTATGCCGTATTGGATAGAGGGTAATGCTGTAAAAAGGGCCGGTATTGAGTATGATCACGCCCGTATGAAAGCTTTTTACGAGAGTGTGAAGGAAACATTTACGCCGGAGTTTATAGAAAGTTTAAAAGGGGCTGGTCGCTCTGATGAAACGCCTATCTTTATTGTGGGGATGCCGCGGAGCGGAACGACTCTTACAGAGCAAATTTTATCCACGCACCCAGAAGTTTTTGCAGCGGGCGAGCGCGATCACTTGCAGGATGTTCTACAAATTAAAGACCGTCATGGCTTTAACAATAAGCCGCTGGTAGAATGGGGGCGCCCTCTTACAAATGAGAGCCTTAAGTCTTGGGCGGAAAGTTATCTGCAAAAACTTAAGCGTGATGCTGGCGAAAGCCCTTATCACTTTATTAGTGATAAAATGCCAAGCAATGCGCTATTTATCGGTTTTATAAAACTCATGCTACCACATGCGAAAATTATTCACTGTGCCCGCAGCGGTATGGCGACCTGCCTCTCGTGCTTTAAACAGGACTTTACTTATGGGCAGGGCTATTGCTACGACCTGAGTGAACTTGGTGATTACTATGTGTGGCACGAGGAGCTTATGGCCCATTGGAAAGAGCTGTTCCCAGAAGGTATTTATACAATGCAATATGAAGAGATGGTGAACCATCAGGAGAGGGAAACAGAAAACCTCTTTAATTATCTCGGCCTGGATGTGCCAGAGGGGGCTGATGCCTTTCATAGGCAAGATAGGGATGTGATGACGGCCAGTGCCTCTCAAGTAAGGCAGCCCATGTATAAGGGATCTCTCGATAAGTGGAAGCGCTACGAAGACGGGCTTGATGTGCTGCATAAAAAAATTGCCCACCTTGAACCCAGTTTAGAGGAGTAGGGGCATGAATGACGTTCTTTCTACTTTAAAAATGGCGCTGCAGGCGCATCAGTCCGGTGCATTTGAGAAGGCGGAAGAGCTTTATAGACATATCCTTAAAAAACAAGCAAACCAACCCGATGCACTGCATTTATTAGCTGCCCTTAAAAAGCAGCAAGGGCATATGGATGAAGCGAAGGGGTATGCGGAGAAGGCGGTACAGCTTCGCCCAACCATGTCTGATGCATGGAGTAACCTTGCAGGGATTTACCTAGCACTCCAAGATGTGAAAGGTGCAGAGACAGCGTTTCAGAACGCTACAAAAAACAGTAGGGAAACACCAAAGTTTCATTTAGATTTGGTGCGGTTTTATCAGTCTCAAAATAATATGCTTGCTGCAAAAGAGGCATCAGAAAAATTTTTAAAACATTGCCCTGATGCGCAAGAGGCTTGGTTTTGGCATAGTCAAATGCTTGCAGCAAATGGTGAGCTTGAGGCTGCTTCTGTGGTGGCCTCAAAAGCTGTAAATGCTTTACCGCAAAGCGCAGATGTTTTTTATAATTTGGGGCTTATTCTTTTAAAGATGGCAGATTTTGATGGCGCAAGAACGGCAACAACTCAGGCCCTTAATTTAAAGCCCCACCATCCGCACCTTTTGATGCAAATGGGCATGGTTGAGATGGCGGGCCGGGATTATAAAGAAGCTCTTATTTGGCTTGAGCAGGCTGCTGGAAATGCAGAGGTTGCGCTCACAGCTTATACGGCCCTTGCTGAAGTTTATGAGAAGCTTAATAACGCAGAAAAAGCGTCAGAAGCTGTAAGTAAGGGACTTTCACTTAAAAAAGATGCGCCTGTTTTGCTTTATGTAAAAGCGCTTCTTGCGCGTAGGGAGGGGGAGTTGGAGCAGGCAGAAACCCTCCTTAAACAGGTGTTGTCTCAACCTTTACCTGCGCAGCATAAAGTGATGGTCATGTTTGAGTATGGTCGTGTATTAGACCGTTTAAATCGCTATGGAGAAGCTTATCAGGCTTTAGTTTCTGCTAATAACTTATATGCAAGGCTTTCTCCTCAACTTGAGGCGCAAAAACAGGGGTATTTAAGCGAACTTGAGCACTTGAAGGCTCTTTTGCCGACTTATAGTGCTCATAAAAAACTGGATGTGCCTCATGCGCCTCTTGTTTTCCTTGTTGGGTTTCCTAGAAGTGGTACAACCCTTTTAGATCAAATTTTAGATGCACATACTCAGATCCATGTTATGGAAGAGCAAGATTGTGTAACGGGTATGTTGTCTCATGTTTTGAGGGGCGGAAAGACAGCCGTGGAGAACTACGATGATTTAGAGGCCCTTGATATTAAAGAGCTGCAAGAACTCTATTGGGACCGGGTGGAAACCGCTATAGGTAAAAGGCCTGAAGGCATGTTTGTCGATAAGTATCCTCTTAATATTACTAAGGCTATTTACTTAAGAAAAATATTCCCTGAAGCGAAGTTCATTTTTGCGGCCCGCCATCCATTTGACGTGGTACTGAGTAACTTTATGCAGTCTTTCGAGATGAATGCAGCTATGGCCAATTTTTTGACTATAGAGGATGCCGTACACCTGTATGACGAGGTTCTAGATCTGTGGGGAAGTACCTCAAGAGCTGTCGATTTTAATGTGCATTATGTATCTTATGAGGATGTGGTTCAGGATATGGAAGGCGAAGCAAGGAAGCTTATTGAATTTGTTGGTATGGAGTGGGAAAGTTCTGTTTTAAAATATAGAGAACGCTCTTCATCTGAAAAAACAATCCAAACGCCAAGTTATAGCCAAGTTGTTGAGCCTATTTATGAGAGAGCAAAAGGGCGATGGGAAAACTACAAAGATACTTTTACGCCATATTTTTCTGTGATGAAACCACATTTAAAGCTTCTTGGTTATAAGGCTTTAAAATAATGCTTTAAGTATACAGGGGGCGCTGTTAGGTTAGGGGCACCTTATATCTTTCATTTCTTTTTCTTGGAGGTTTTGTATTATGAAATCTTTAGGGTTCATGCAAAACATAACAATTCGTTTAACATTTGATCCTGCGGTGAGCTTAACTGAAGCAGAGCGGGCTCTGTTTGAAAAAGCATACTATAAAACTTCGGCTATTCAGCTTGCGTATAACATGTGCTCCACTTGGCAAAAAAATCTTAGCTTGTGGCTGGAAAGGCATGTGGTATCTGTGCGCCATGAGCCATATAGCAATAGCTTGATTGTAAAACTTGAATCTTATGTTTTTGCTGCAAGTGAATTTGTGGGCCTTATTATGGATGTGCTTACTGTTCTTATTTGCCCGCCCTGCGCTGTTGGACCATTGCCTGATGAATTTATCCTTAAAAAGGTTGAACTTTTTGTGGATGCGTATCAGCCAGAATGGTTTGCTGTGCTTATCAACGAGCCTGTGGAAGGGCAATTTTATGCACTATTTGAACCAGTGGTTGCTTCTGTTCTTTTGGAATTTCCTTGGGAGCAAGGTAAAAGTTAATCGATTTTTTAAGGAAAGGCGCTTTATGTGCCTTTTTTTATTGCATTTTTAGGCGCTCTCCCCTATAAACCCTTCTGTATCTGTAAATTTAGATGCACAGTTGTATGCCTCTGTTGGCCAAAGAGCCTACCCGAAATAAACAAGCATGCGGATGTTAAGCGCCAGAAAAACTGGCAAGATTTGGAGAGAAATCATGAATATTATTGAGCAAATCAACAACGAAACTGTTGAAACACTTGGTAAAGAAATCCCTGCCTTTGGTGTGGGTGATACGCTAAAAGTTTTTGTAAAAGTAACTGAGGGAACGCGTGAGCGTCTTCAGGCGTTTGAAGGTGTATGTATTGCACGTAAGAACAACAGTGTTAACTCTAACTTCACTGTACGTAAGCTTTCATTTGGTGAAGGTGTTGAGCGTCTGTTCCCACTTTACTCACCTGTAATTGAGCGCATTGAGCTTGTACGTCGCGGTGATGTACGTCGTGCTAAGCTTTACTACCTTCGTGGTCGTCGCGGTAAGTCTGCACGTATTGCAGAGAAAAACGACTACACTAAGAAAACGACTTCATAAGTTCGTTGGAATTTTAAAAGCAGCTCTTCGGAGCTGCTTTTTTTATGTGTAAAACAATTCTTGAAGGTGTGCAAAACTTCATTTTTTGCTACAATGAAAACATCATAATTAAACATAAGAAATAAAGCATATTTAATGTTACCTATATTTCCATTGATGTCTGTACTTTTGCCAGGATCTTCAACACAGCTTAAAATTTTTGAGCCTCGCTATGTTGCACTGCTTTTGCGTTGTATTGAAAATAATGAAACGTTTGGCCTTGTGTATTGCACCAATCAAAAGGATGAGCAGGGCACAATGAAGCGTGTGGGCTGTGAGGCATTTATTACAGATCATCAAGACATGAATGATGGCACGCATAAAATTACTGTGGAGGGTGGCCGTCGTTTTGCGCTTGGAGCAATTGATACGCACCCTGAAGGATATTACTGTGCACATGTAGATTATATGAGTGATACAGTAGATGTTGATGTAGAAGACCCTGCGATGAAAGCTGCAGGAGAGTTTGCTACGATTTATGAAGACCTGCTTGCGAGCATTGAGCCTGATATGGTGCGCGTACATTTGAGTGAAGATGTGATGCCTCATGACAGTTATATGCTTTTAAATGCCATGATCCTTCCTGACGATAAACGTCAAGCCTTCCTTGAGATTGATTCTGTTAAAGTTAGATTTCAGCAAATTGCTGAGCTTTTGCGTACTGAAATCCAAACTTTACGTTTTCTTCTTGCCGAACAAGACGGCATGAGCGCAGTGACGCATTAGTAGGGGCAGATATTATGTGGAAAGAAATGAACGGATTGTCAGAAGATCAAAAGCAAGCGCTTAGCGTGCTTTTGATGGATTATTCTAATTTTGGCATAACTGATTTGATTCAGGATATTCCAGCGCAGTGGTTAAAGGATCCACAAAATGCCGCCCTTGAACCTGCGCCATTACAGCCAAAAGCACAAAAGGTTACGCAAGAGCATCCTTCTAAACCTACCCAAAGCATGGCGACTCGTTTGCAGAAAAAAGAGGAAGCTAAACCTGAAACTAAGGTACTCACTCCTTTAAGCGTTAAAGCACAAATTGAGAATCCGGAAGCAAAAATTCTCTTTATGCTTATAGGGGAAAAATCTGCTGTGAGTGCATCAGAAATAGCACTTATGGGCAAAATTGCAGGAACACTTATACCTGATGTGGATGCTGGTTACATTACAGTAGATGCCACAAGTAGGTATGAACTTCAAAAAGAAAAAATAGCACCCCTCCTTGAAAGCAGTAATGCTGAATATGTGCTTGTTTGGGGACAAGAAGCCGTAAATGCCCTTCATGGGGAAGAGATTCTTTTAAGGGAGGCAGCGAAGGTTCGGGATGTGTGCGGAAAAACCTGTTTGTATTTCTATCATCCAAGGACAATTTTGCGACAGGGGAATTTGAAAAAAATGGCGTGGCATGAGGTTTTGTCTGCTAAGGGCTAAATTCCTGTTAATATTAAATAATAATAAAAATATAGTTTAGGAAGTTTTATGCGCTTAACACTCGTTTGCGGACTTGTTTTGTCTCTTGTTGTACCGACAGGCTTTGCAGCATCTAAAGTAGAAATGATCTCTGGAAATGCGCGCCAAGCCGGCGTTGAACGCATTATTCTAAAAACCAATAAGCAACTCGGTTACACAAATGGTCAAACCATTTTTGAAGTCAATCCTGATATTGCTAAAATTCCTGATGCACTTAAGGTTCTTTCAAGTGAGGATGTGCGTAACTATAAGGCAATGTTTGCCTACCAGCGTGGTTTACAGCGTCCTAAGGTGGCAAAGCTTGTTTCAAAGCTTGATGATCGTGTTCTTTTGGGGCATTTAATTGCCGAGCGCATTTTACACCCTAAGACAAAAACCCCTTACCGCGACATGCAAAAGTGGATGGGTAAATATAATGACCATCATCAATCTAAAGAAATTTATAAGCTCGCTAATAAGCGTAAACCGCGCGGTGCAAAGCATCAAAAACCAGCTTTTGATGTGGCTTCAGCTGCAAGATATTCGGACCCTGATATTGATCAGGCGCAAATTTCATTGAACCGCAAGCGCTATAAAATTCAAAAGCGCCTCGCGTATCTTCGTAAAAAAGACATGCATCAAAATGCCATGGGTACTATTTTAGATGAGAAAAATATTAAAACTCTTGGCGAGGTGATGTGGTCTCGTGAAGCTGTGAAAGTGGTGAAAAACCTTTCTGTAAATAATATGTTCTCAGATATGGCAGAAGTGGCCGGAGAAATTGTGAAACGAACGGATATTCGTGATGCAGAGGCTGGCTGGTTCCATGGGTATGCTTTTTACCGTATGGGTGCCAAAAGCAAGGCAATACAAGCCTGGAAGAATGTGGTCTATACAATCCCTCAAAACAGTAAATATTACTCACAAATTTCATGGTGGATTGGTCGTACGTATGACGAAAAAAACAGATCTGCTAAGGCCAGTGAGCATTACCGTGATGCAGCATCTGACCCTTACACATTTTATGGCCAGCTTGCCGCTGAAAAGCTAGGCGTGACGAAGGATGGTGATTGGAGCCTTCCGGATATTGCACCTGATGATGTGATTACAATTCTATCGAACGAAGGCTTGCGCCGCGTGATTGCCCTTGCGCAAATTGAAGAATATGACCTGGCTCAACACGAGTTTAAGGCGATTTATAAGAGCCTTCCAGATACGATTGACCGAAGCCTGCTTTCCCTTATGGTGAAATTGCACTTGCCAAACTCAGCAATGACAATGGCCTATAACCTTAAACAAAAAGGTGAAATTTACCCAGCAGCTCTTTTCCCTGTGGCGCCCAAATGGCATCCTGAAGGCGGTTTTGAAGTAGATCAGGCACTTCTTCATGCGATTATTCGCCAAGAAAGTGCTTTCCAGCCTTCTATTAAATCTCGCGTGGGTGCGCGCGGCCTTATGCAGATTATGCCAGGAACTTCTCGTCATATTCAGCGCATGCGTGGTCAGCGTAGTACACCAACATATGCCCTTAAT
This sequence comes from Alphaproteobacteria bacterium, assembly GCA_028821995.1. Taxonomy (GTDB): domain Bacteria; phylum Pseudomonadota; class Alphaproteobacteria; order UBA2136; family JAPKEQ01; genus JAPKEQ01. The sequence goes on along the minus strand of JAPKEQ010000037.1, from coordinate 5,933 downwards.
GATTACGCAACCAATATGGATCAAGGACAGTACTACCTCCAGCACCTGTCTGAGCGTTTTGATGGTAACCTTATGCAAATGGTTGCAGGCTATAATGGCGGTCCGCGTAATGTTGAAAAATGGGTTGAAAAATACGCTGAAATTTATGACGATCCGGCACTCTTTATTGAAAATATCCCATTCTCTGAAACAAGAGGGTATGTGAAGAAGGTTTTATCAAACCTTTGGATTTACCAAAAGCAAATGGGCGCAAAACGCACAACGCTGGCACAGCTTTCTAAAAATCGCTGGCCGACAAAACGTCTCGCATTCGCTAAATAGTTGATGGATATTTTTACGCCTCAACCCTTTCATATGGGTATAGATGAAGTGGGCCGTGGCCCTTGGGCTGGCCCTGTTATGGCTGCTGCGGTTATGTGGCCAAAAGGCGTGCCTGTACTAGAAGGTGTAACTGATTCTAAAAAGCTTTCAGCTAAAAAACGTGAAATACTTGCAGAGCAAATTTTAAATATTGCTGATGTGGGCGTAGGCAGCGCTACGGTGGAAGAGATTGATCGTATTAATATCCGCGAAGCAACTTTCCTTGCGATGGAGCGTGCTGTGGACGCATTAAATGGCAATCCTGTTTTTGCTTGGGTGGATGGTAATGCTATTCCTAAAAACCTTCCTTGTGCCAGTGAATGTGTTATTAAAGGAGATAGCAAGGTCTACACAATTGGTTGTGCTTCTATTGTTGCTAAAGTTTTACGAGACGCTGAAATGGCGCGGCTCCATGATATTTTTCCGCATTTTGCATGGGATTCAAACGCAGGATACGGCACTAAAGCTCACCAAGAAGGCCTTAAGGTTGCTGGTGTGACGCCCCATCATCGCCGTTCTTTTGCGCCAATTCGTACCATTCTTCAGGCATAACTTGCCAAACTTTTTCTGTTTTGCTAAATTTCGCATACTTTCTACCTGTTTTTCTGTTTTTTAAAGGGACCTTGCATGACAAAGGATCCATTTCAAGCTTATACCCTTATCCCAATGAGCGACTTTCCGTATTATGTCTCCATGATCATGGATGATGTCATGAAGGAAATCCTCAAAAGCCCACTGGGTTACGCCACTCTCCGCATGAAAGATGTGATGAAAGATAGCAAAGATATCATTCAGCTTGAGCAGTTGCCTGATATTATGAAAAAAGCGCGCATATGGATGGATGCTCAAGAGGAGATAGAGGATACAAGTAACCCTTGGCTCTTTAAGGCTGCTGGAAAAGAAGAGCTATTTCTAAAGGCCTTGCGTCGGTACATGTCATATTACATGGAATGCATTGACGGCTGGGGAGATGTTCTGGGCAGTTCTATCAAAGACGAAGACCCGCATGCTTTTGCCGCTTTTGTGGAAGCTTTTCAGATTATTCTGTTTGTGCCGCCACTTATGATGAGTGCAGTAGAGATTGACCTAAACCACCTTTATCAAAAAGCCATTGACCCTCAAATAGAAGGTGACGGCTGGATGTATGTTGCGCCCTAATTAAAAAGGAAAAATGAACATGGCGTTTATTGCTGCTCTAGCACAGCTGCTTTTTACACTTTTTGTGACCGTGCTTATGATTGTTGCCACTTGCGTTGCTTTTAACACTTGGAACTGGCCTGTGGTTATTCTTGTTTTTAGTGTCCTTTGGCCTGTGATGTCAGACCTTATGGATGACTGGATTCAAGATTGGGCCAGTTGGCCTTAAGCTTGGTGATGATGAAAGTGATGAAGACGAAAAGAATAGCTAAATTCGAAAAAAAGCTCCCTTAGGGGAGCTTTTTTACGTTTGAAGTTTGATGGCTTTGGTGAAAAGAGTAGGTAGAGGAGGGAGGTTTTCTGGATCAAACCAACCTGGAAACTCTTTGCTGGCTTTTACCTCTCTTACATCGAGCGTTAGTGTAAAGTGAGTGAAAACATGTTTCACAAAGCCAATATGATTGTTTTCCTGAGTGCTGTATGGAGCATCTTGTTTCTTTTCCCATCCCTCATGGTGGGGCTGCCATAGGCCGCCAAGTAGGCCTTTTTCTGGACGTTGGTTTAAGTACAGCCTGCCTTTTCTATCTCTAATCAGGTACACCGTTGCATGTTTTTCAGGGGTTTTCTTTTTGGGCAGCTTTTTGGGGTAATCCGTAGGGTTGCCACGCTTTAAAGCTTTGCAGCCTTTTGATACAGGGCAGCTTTCACAGTTTGGGCTTTTGGGCGTGCATACTCTGGCGCCCAGCTCCATGATAGCATTGGCATAGCTATGGAAGTCTCCGCGTGGAGGAACCAGTGTATCCGCGTGCTCTTTGAGTTGCTTTTTAGCTTTAGGAAGCTTTTCTTCAACCTTAAAATAACGAGACATCACTCGCTCCACGTTGCCGTCCACCACATTTGCGCGCAAGTTAAAGGCCTGCGCTGCTATGGCTGCTGCCGTGTAAGGGCCAATGCCTTTAAGCTTTAAAAGCCCTTCCTCACTTTTAGGAAAACACCCTTCATGTTCGCTTATAATTTGCTTTGCGCAAGCATGAAGGTTTCTGGCACGGCTGTAATAGCCTAGGCCCTGCCAGAGGTGAAGCACCTCTTGCTGGTCTGCATTTGCAAGGTTTTCTAAGGTGGGGAAGGTTTTGAGGAATCTCTCATAGTAAGGAATAACTGCAGTTACGGTTGTTTGCTGAAGCATGATTTCAGCAATCCAAATGCAGTAAGGGTCACGGCTCTCTCGCCATGGCAATGTACGGCCATTATTGGCGTACCATGTAAGCAACTGCTTTGAAAATGTGTTTTTATCTGTCCCCATAACGCACTTATGATAGAGTGACTCCTGCAAATGCACAAGGATAAGAGATTGTAAATGAAATCCGTAGGCGGTGAAATTCCAAAACTGGTTAAAAAGGCCTTCGCTAAGCGCGGCATGTTTAATTTTTCTCTGATTAAGCACTGGCAAAGTATTGTGCCAGGGTATGCCCCTTATTGTTACCCTTTAAGCTTGCGCGGAGACGTTTTAACTCTTGCTGTAAATAGTGATAGCGCAGCTATGGGTATCAAGATGCAAGAGGTTGCAATTATTTCTCGCGTGAATACTTACCTTGGTGGGAGCGTTGCAACAAGGCTGCGCACTGTACGTAAGGATTTTGAAACAAGAGAAGTGCATGAGAAGAAAGAAATTATTCCTGATGAAGAGGCGCGCGCCAAAGCCAAAGAGATGGTAAAAGGTGTGCAGGATGAAAAAATGCGAGAAAAACTTGAAAGTTTATCTGCGGTCTTTATCATGAGCAATAGATCTAAAAAATAAAAATTTGAGAGAGGGTCCTTTATATGAAGGCGTTATATTGGTTTGGTGCGGTTGCAGTTGTTGTAGCTGGTGGTTACGGTGTTATGCAGAGCGGTATGCTAAAAAGTACTGCTGCTGTCCATGCGGAAGATGCACTGCCTGCTCAAGGTGTGCAAAGTATGATGGAAGAAGCACATGAAATGGTTGAGCCTTCTATGGAAAAAATCGCGCAGGACTTAACTCTTGAGATGGAAGAGGATGGTGAAATGACGATCGATATTCCTGAAATGGTAAAAGAAGCGACATCTGCCGTGCGTGCTGAAAATCGTACAGACCTTCCAGAGGCACTGCGTTACAGAGCCACAGACATTACAGTAGGTGACCCTAACGCACCTGTGCAAATGGTGGAATATGCATCTAAAACATGTGGCCACTGCGCTGCCTTTCATAACAAAACCCTTAAAATTCTAAAGGACGGACCTATTAAAGAAGGCAAGCTCTTCTTTATCTACCGTGAACTGCCATGGGATAACCTTGCGATGCTTGCCTCAAAAGTTGCACGCTGTGCACCTCAAGAGCAGCAATCTAGCTTTGTTGAAGTTTTCTACTCAACACAAGAGAAGTGGGCGCATGCAAAAGACCCTGTGACTGAGCTTAAAAAGTTTGCACGTCTTGGCGGCATGGACTCAGATACCTTTGAAGCTTGTGCAAAAGATGAAACAATTCACGCAACAATTACATACGGACGTGAAGAGGCACTTAATGCTCTTAAAGTTGAAGGTACGCCAACAGTATTTATTGATGCTCAGCGTGTAAAAAATACACAAAGCGTTGCCACAATTGAGAAGATGGTAGATGACATCATTGCAGGAATGTAATCATGACTGAGAATCCAAATACAGAGCATGCGCCTGAAGAAGAATCCGATACGGCGCGTTGGGGCAGTGGTTATACCGTTGGTATGAACCTTGTTGTGAGCGTAATTTTGGGCGGGGCTATTGGTCTTGGTATAGACCACCTGCTTGGAACAAAGCCTTGGTTTATGCTCATTATGATAGTGGTTGGATTTGCTGCTGGCATGCGTGAAATTTGGATTATGCTTTCAGAAGCGCAAGATAAAGATAATTCAAAATCTTAGCTTTTTATTGCAAACAGGCTTAAAATCCGTAAAGTGGGGAAGATTTTTATCTTCCTCACTTTTTTATGGAGAAACCTCATGAATGGTTTTGGTTTTGCTGGAATGGCTCTTGGTTATATTGCTGCAGGTGCAGGGATTGGCTTCTTTTTGGGAGGCGGTCTTGGCGCTGCGATTGGCGCAATGGTTGGCTTTGGTTTTATGATTGTGCAAATTGCACGCGCCGCTAAAAATGCAGGCGATGACGACGGTGATGATGCGTCATAGTAATCGATTTTAGACGCCCCTATTTTTGGGGCGTCTTTTTGTTGACTTATTTGCCAACTTCACATACATTTTGGCTAAATGTTTTAAGAAAAAGGTAATGCTGTTCATGGGAATGGATCCGCTAAAGCAGTTTAAGATTGAAAAGGTTGCTGAGTTTGATGTGCTCGGCCAGCATGTTGTGATGACAAACCAGTCATTATGGATGCTTATTTCTGTGATCGCCGTATCATTTTTATACGCATTTGCTGTGCGTAAAAAAGAAATTGTACCTGGCCGCATGCAAATGCTTGCAGAACTTACATATGATTTTATTTATGGAATGGTGAAAGATACAACAGGTAGCTCAGGCCTTAAGTTTGTGCCGTTTGTATTTACGCTCTTCCTTTTTATTGCCATGATTAACCTCTTTGGAATGATTCCAGGCTCATATACCTCAACATCACAAGTGTTTGTGACAGGTGCTATGGCGATGACAGTCTTCTTTATGGTGGTTTTCTTTGGTGTATATTTCCACGGAATTAAGTTCTTTGGCATGTTTTGGCCCAAAGGAGCGCCGCTTGCGATTGCACCGTTTATCATGCTCCTTGAAATTATGTCCTTCGTTGCGCGCCCTGCAACGCTGACCATTCGTCTGTGTGCAAACATGATGGCGGGCCATATCCTGATTAAGGTTGTGGCAACGTTTATTGTTATGTTTATGGCCGCAATTGGTGCAATGGGCATTATAGGAATTCTTGGAATTGGAGTGATGAGTATTGTGACCTTCGCAATGCTAACAGCTCTTACTTTACTTGAAGTTTTTGTTGCGGTACTACAAGCATATATCTTTACGGTTCTTGCTTGTGTGTATCTCAATGATGCGTTACACCTCCATTAGGTCGTAACTTAAATATAAATATAAGTTTTAACTTAAATAAGGAATAAAGAAACATGGCAACAGAAGCTGCTTCTTTGAAAGTAATTGGTGCTGGTCTAGCTGCATTTGGTATGATTGGTGCGGGTATTGGACTTGGTATGGTATTTGGTAACTTTTTTAACGCCGTTGCGCGTCAGCCATCTATGGAAGGTGCTCTAAGTAAGTATCTTATTATTGGTATGGCACTTGTAGAAGCGATTGCACTTTTCGCATTCGCTATCGCAATGCTTATCCTATTCGTATAATTATAAACGCTGACCAAAGGGGAACCTTATGGACTTGTTAAACGCTGAATATCTACAAAGCCAGATCTTCTGGACAACGTTCTCGTTCGTTCTGTT
>JAPKEQ010000121.1 GCA_028821995.1 Alphaproteobacteria bacterium | reverse complement strand
GTTATTCAGCGTTGCGGCTATCTTATTGTACAAAGCGGCAAAGTTTTGATGCTTCAAGCAAAAGATGGTCATTACTTTGTACCAGGCGGACGAGTTGCCGCAGGTCTTTCTACGCTAGAAAGTATGATTCAGGAGGTTTTGGAAGAAACGGGCATTGCCATTACAGAGAAGCACGCTTCTCCTGCTGTACTGAGCGAGCGCTTTTTTGTGCATCGTACAAGAGGCAGAAAATGCCATGAAACTTGTGTGCATTACCTTGTAAATTTGCCAGAAGGTGCGGTGGTTCCTGAATATGAGCTTGATGGCGCAGGTTTTAAGTTTGTTTGGCTGCCGCTGGCAAGCATTGCTGATTATGAAGTCCGCGAACATTTCTTATTTAGTGGTATCTCTGATATTAGCAAAGGCTTCCATCATATTACCTTTCGTGAAAAAGCCTTTGATGCCTAGCATAAGTAATCGAAAAGCTCCCTTAATTGGGGGCTTTTTTGTTTGGGTCAAATTCAATAAATTCGTTCAGTTAAAAGGGTTTAGAGACCCATACCACTATTCATATCAAACAGAGGCATCAGCACTGCCATCATAATGAAGGCCACCATGCCACCAACAAGAAGGAGGAGAATGGGTTGAAGAAGTGCCATTTGAGTTTTGATTTGGGCGCGCAGTTCGCTAGATGTAAAATCAGCCACGCGGCTTAGCATTTTATCAAGCTTACCTGTGCTTTCCCCAACGCCTGCCATGTTAACAAGGAAGGGGTTAAAAACTTCTGTTTTCTCCAGTGCTTCTGCAAGGGTTCCGCCTTCTGAGACTTCTTTCGTAACATCTTCAAGGGCGTTACGGTAAGGCAGGAAAGGCGTAATGGCTTTGCTAATGCCAAGCGCTGTAATAAGAGGGACACCAGAGCTTGTAAGTGCTGCAAGCGTGCCGCTAAAACGGGCATGTGCAAGGCGTTTACCCATGGTACCAAACATTGGCATGCCAAGGGCAAGTTTATGCCAAAGCAGGCGCATGTTTTTAATACGATTATTGAGAATCATAATCAGGCCGCTCATACAGAAAATGAGAACACCTAGCATCAGGCCATAGGTGCCAACACCACTGCTTAGCGACATGAGAAATTGCGTTGCAGCAGGAAGTGTTTGATCGCTTTGGGTGTACATATCAGTAATATTAGGAACAACGCTATGGAGCAGGTAAATAACCACAGCAACGCCAGCAAACAGTACAAAGAGCGGGTAGGTGAGTGCGCCCCTTACATCACTTATAAGCGCGCGGCGTTCTTCCATCATTGTAGCGAGTTCTTCAAGCACATTACCAAGAGTACCAGTGCTTTCACCTGCATGAATCATATTCACCATGAGGTCTGAAAATGTTTTAGGGTGCGCTTCAAGCGCTTCTGAAAGTGTACCCCCTTCATTAATATGCTTTTTAATATCTCTAAGAATGCGAATCAGCGCTTGTTTGCCGCCTTGGGCAATCAGAATATCGAGCGCTTTAATGAGAGGCACACCCGCACCAACAAGCGTTGCAAACTGGCGCAGGAAAATAACAAGTGTTTCACCGTCCACACGAGCGGGCATAATTTCAATGTCCATGAGTTCGCGTAGGTTGAAATTTTTAAGAGAAGAGAGGTCTATACCACCACCTGTTTCGCGAATGTCAGAGACAAAAAGCCCTTGATTCATCAAGGCACGTTTTGCCATATCCATGCTATCGGCTTCAGTTTCTCCGCGGAGGGTTTCTCCAACATCGTTAAAGGCTGTATATTTAAAATGTGACATGCAGGCATGATAAACAAGCGCGGCTTAAATGTAAAATGCTTATCGCTCTGGATCTGTCTCGTTAAAAAGGTTTTCATAGGAATCTTCTTTGGAAAGCGCTGCTTCTTCTCTAGAAAGAAGGTGCGGGTTTTCGCCTTTAAGGTTTAGGGCATTGTATTTCACAACCTCGCGGGCGCATGCAACCATTTGTTCTCTCGCCCTTGGGTTTTGGCTATGAAAAACAAGAATATCTGGCGGTGTATCTCCGTGTAAAACTACGCGGTCACGTAGGTATTCCATCACATCAACGCCTTCGCGCCCTCCTGGAGGGTCACCAAGATCATTATCAAGAGAGATAATACCAACATTATCTTTATGTTTTTCTAAAAAGGCGATGGTCTCTTCTGGCCAGTAATGGCGCTCAAACCCTTCAGGCGTTTGGCGCAGTTCATCATCGTCATCCAGAAAAGCGCAGGGCTTATCACTTGCCTCAGGGAAAAACGTTTCAATATCTATATTTGACCCTGTTTCTATAATAACAGTATCGTCAAATAGTTGAATTTTATTGAAAACATCTTCAAATGTTTGCGGCATGCTTATTCTCCTCTGTGCAGGATATATATAAGCATAATACTATGGATTACAAGAGGTAATGGATGCGCGAAACGCGTATCAATTTTTAATAGTTTTTGCATTTTCTGAAAAACCAACACAGTTCTTAGGTTGGTTGTAATCCACTCCTGTAAAAAAGAAAATTTTGCGTATAAAGGCAGGTAATACAGTTTTGTTAACTTCAGCTTTTATCTTTGAATAAGAAATATCTTTGTAAAATTTATCATCTTTTATATAGCTGTAATAGCGCTCTGGGTCGTCTTTCATATGAGCAAGTAAGTCATGATAAACAATATCAAATTTAGGAATATTCAAGAGCTTACCATTTTTCTGGACACGAGTAATTCGTACAGTTTCTTTGAGGTAATCAAACTTTTGAGCTGATGCATCTATAAGCAAATGATTAGTTCTGTTTCCCTCTAAGTGCAAGTTTGAAAACATGCTCATGGCTTGATGAGTCTTTAGGCCTACATAAGGCATCGCGCAGTTAATGAAAAAGGTTAATGCAATGACACATGTAAAAGCATTAGCTTTTAGTGGATGGTTTGGCTCTAAGTACTGCTTTTGCGCATAGAGAATAATGCACCCAAAAACAAATAAAGAAAGAAGGGCCACCATGAATGTTAGCGGAGCAATATCTTTATTGAAGGCAATGGCAACTATTGCGAGGATATATAAAAGCATAGATGTTTGGATTTGATGAGTATTACGACTTATTAAACCAGCAAGCCTAGAATTTTTTAAGTTTTCTAGACTTTCTTTCCCAAGGAAAAGGCTATGGAGGGTTAATGATAAGAAAGTAAAGGGGCCATAATATGCAAATGGCGAAAGCATAATAAACAGGTGGAAAAAACATCCAAGAAGGATAGCGTACCTTCTATAGTTTTTAGAAAATAGTACA
>JAPKEQ010000036.1 GCA_028821995.1 Alphaproteobacteria bacterium | reverse complement strand
TTGAGTTCTTGTTACTTCTTTACTTGGTACAAGCTCGCGCGCGTCATCCATAGAACGTTCAATCACGCTTTTTAATGTACCGTCCTCAGTAAAGGTCAGCTTAAGTGTTTGTCTATCTAGCATTTGGTTCTTTTGGAACGCTCCCTCTAATCTCGCGCTCGATGTATAGATCCATGTGTGTTTATCAAATGGATCAATAGTTGAAGGGCTTCCGAGTAGCTGGAGCACATCATCTTTTCTATGAACGCCTTCTTTCAAGTAACTTATGCGTTCTTGCGTTAGAATTTGTCCGTGGGTATGTTTTGTTGTGCTGCAACCTGATACCAGTGCGAGGCTAAGAAAAACTATGAAAGTGCTTGTCTTTTTGAGGATCATTATCCATTATTCCTTGTTACTTACTTGAGCTCAAGTGTGAGTGTACCTCCCTTAGTGGGAAAAAACAATCTTGTATAAGAAAAAGGGTCAAAGGATGGTTTTAGCGTGCTTAAAACGGTTTAAAACAAGAAAATACGCATCAGATGCGCAAAAGGCCTCTGATGTTATTCTCATGATAGCTGAGGCATCGTTCCCTTGGGCTTATACGACAGAACTTGAAGATAAGCAGCGCCATCAGGCCCGTTTTGAGGCTATTAGTTTTGTTGCAGTGGGCTTTTTGGTGGCTTTTCGTAAGAATACGCTGCTATGCCAGGCTGTACATGATGCGCTATTTGATCGTTTTGATATGGCTCTAAGGGAGCAGGGGGTTGGCGATATTGCTATGAGCCACCGTATGAAAAAATTTGCAGCAGCTTTTGCCGGCCGTTTAAACCGTTATGCAGGTTTTTTAAATGATAAAAACCAAAAAGATCTTGCTTTGGCCATCTCGGTTAACGCGGGTTATGATTTGCAGAGAGCTGAAATTGTTGCAGCTTCAATGGCAACTTGGGTAGAAAACTGGCAAAGATGTGAAAGCTTCTCAGTTTGGATTGAGCAAAATATGAAAAAGGAACAAAAAGCATCGTGAAAGATTATAGAGCGACGTTTGCAAAGAATCCGCTTTCTTTTGAAATTAGCCTGAATGGCTTAAAAAGCGGTCTTTACCATATTAAAGGTGAGGCGGATGAAGCTTCAATGGAAGCCTTGAATAAAAATATTGATAATGCAATGGTTTTAGGCCTTTTTGCTGATCTAGATATGAAAAAGGCCGCGCGCCATATAGACATGCAAGGTACGATTAAGCTTAAAATGAAGCATCTTTGCTCTCTTACGGGAAAGCCCTTCAAAAAAGAGCAGGTCGTGACCGTGAAAGACGCTATGCTTATTGCTGAAGATTCTGAAGAGCAATCTGTTGATGATGTTCTTACAGACACCTTTGATGTTGGCGCTTTTGTAGAGCAGCATATACTGTTAAATATTGATGAGTTTGCAGTGCATCCCAATGTTAAGCGTAATGAAAACAACACTGTTTATGCAGATCCTTTAAGCCCTGAAGAGCTTGCGGAGAAAGAAGGGAAGAACAATCCTTTCCAGGTTTTAGAGCAAATGAAGACAAAAAATGATAAATAATCATAAATAAAGACTTGCAAAGAAGCTCCCAATATCGTATATAAGCAGGACTTAAATAGATTTTTGCCGATTATCGGCCCAAATGAAGGACAATTAAAATGGCAGTTCCAAAGAAAAAAATATCGCAATCTCGTCGTGGCATGCGCCGCTCACAGGATGCCTTGAAAGGTACTACATACCAAGAGTGCCCAGATACTGGTGCCCTTAAGCGTCCTCATCACATTTGCCTAGAGACTGGTTACTACAAAGGCAAAAAAGTTATTAAAACTAAATCAGACGTTGTTCTGTAAGTTTTATTAGAACTCTTTTTGAAGAATGGGGCGCTTGACGCCCCGTTTTTCTTTATGCATAGTTCTTTATTCAAGTTAACCAATATTAAGTAAGTGACTCTTTATGACAGATGCTGTGAAAATTATTGCAACGGGATCTTTTCTTCCTGAAAAAACACTCACAAACGATCAAATTGCTGAGTTTGTTGATACCTCTCACCAATGGATTGTGGACCGTACGGGAATTCATAGCCGTCACCTTGTAAGCGAGGGTGAGACTGTTAAGGATATCTCTATTAAAGCTGCAAAGGATGTTTTAAAGAACGCCGGCCTTAAAGCAAGCGATATTGATGCTGTATTTATAGCAACATGCGCGCCCAATAGCGGGTTTCCTTCTGTGGCCTCTCACGTACAGACTGAGCTTGGTATTCGTGGACCGGGAATGGATATTGCAGCAGCATGCGGTGGATTTATTTATACGGCCTTTACAGCAGAGCGCTGGATGACGCATCAAAAATGGAATAAAGTTTTGGTTGTTGGTGCAGAGACGCTTAGTAGTTATATTAATTGGGAGAATCGCGGAACTTGCGTGCTGTTTGGTGATGGGGCAGGGGCTGTGATCCTTGAACGCCAATCTGGTGACCCTAAGCAAAGCCGAGGGTTTATTGATTTTCATATTGGTGGTTCTGGCATAGATAAAGAGCTTCTTTATGGAGACAATGAAAATGGTGCCGAAATGAATGGTCGTGAAGTATTTAAACACGCTGTGCGCGAGATGCAGAACAGTTGTGACACGCTTTTAAGTCGTAATCACTATAAAACTGAGGATATTGATTTTGTTGTGGCTCATCAGGCAAATCAGCGCATTATTGACGCTATTGGTAAGCAAATGAAACTTCCAGAAGATAAAATGATTTCGACAATTGCAACACATGCAAATACCTCAGCGGCCTCAATTCCATTGGCTCTCCATGCAAGTAACCAAAAAGGGCTATTTAAGAATGGTGACCTTATTGTAACGGCTGCCTTTGGGGCTGGATTTACATGGGGCGGGGCACTGCTCCGTTGGTAACCTGTGGTTGAGGGTTTTACTGTCAAGATTTTTTTTATGAAAAATTTTCCTCCCAAAGCTTGACTGAGCCTTAAAAAACTGAGAATTTACTTACCTAAGTTAGAAAAATTTAAGAAACAAAAACCTCATTATAAGAAGAATGGAAATTTAGCTTATGCCTCAAACTGTGACTCGTGCAGACCTATCAGAAGCTGTTTATCAGGAACTTGGTCTTTCACGCAAACAAGCTGCTCAAATGGTTGAAGATGTGATGGAAGAAGTCCTGAACACACTTGAGAAAGGTGAGACTGTAAAGCTCTCTTCTTTCGGTAATTTTTCACTGCGTAGCAAAAATGAGCGTATTGGGCGTAACCCTAAAACGGGTGAGGAAGTTCCAATTACTGCGCGTAAAGTTGTTGTATTTAAATCTTCTCACGTTCTTAAAGACCGTGTAAATGGTACGCGTAAATGATTGATAAAACGCCTTTAAACCTTTTTGGGGAAGCTGCAAAACCTGCTTCTGCAGATAAGTCTCGTAAGGCGTATAAGACAATTAGTGAGGCCGCAGGTGAGCTTGGCGTAGCCACGCATGTACTTAGATTTTGGGAATCAAAATTTACTCAAATTCAGCCAATGAAACGTGGGGGCGGACGTCGCTACTACGATAAAAATGCAATGGCTATTCTTTATAAGATTAAAAAAATGCTTCATGATGAGGGCTACACGATTAAAGGTTTGCAAGCCTTTTTTGAAAAAGGCGGGACAGCATCGGTTGTTTCTGAGGAGCGTGACGCAAGAACAGATATGGAAAACATGTTAAGAAATGTGCTTTCAGATCTTAAAGATATTCGAGATGTCTTGCATGCTTAAGCAGCTAAAAATTGGAATTTTAATTGGGGCATTAAGCCCCTTTACCTCTTTACAAGCACAGTCAGACTTTATGTCAGAGAGAGATCCTCTTGGTGCGCTTATGGACGATATTAAATCAGCATCAGAGCGCGTAAACACTCCTAAGTTACCTTATGAATCTCCTGTAGCTCGTCCAGAAGTTGTTATAGAAGAGGTTCTTGAGCCTCTTTCTCAGCCTTTATCAAGTACGCATGCACTTGTACCGCAGCAGCGTGTAGAGATGCCAGATTTTTCAAGTTTTGCTCGTCCTAATGGAGAGCTTCTTGCAGCTAAAATACGCCTTATTGAAAAGATTATGGATATGGCAGACCCTGTTCTTCTGCCGGTAGGTAGACCTGTTGAAAAACATGGTATGACTTTTTATCTGAGAGGGTGCAAGGCAACATATAATAAAACTTCTGTAGGTCATATTAAGCAAAGTCGCGCTTTTGTAGATATTGTAGATGCAGAAGGCCAGCATTTCTTTAGTGGGTGGATGTATAATGATGCACCAGGTTTCCATGCCCCAGAACACCCCAATTATGATATTTCCCTTCTTGGATGCGAGGCTATTACATGAAAGAGCAAATAAAATCAATCCTTCCTAAACGTGCATTTAATGCTTTAAATGCGCAGCGTAAACAGTTAAAAGCTTTTAAAAATCTTGCCTCGGGCTATGGCCAGTACAAAGGTTTAATGAAAGGCACTTGCCTGAATGCAAATGGTGAAATTTGCCCTTGGTACACTTTTCCTGCGCTGGATTATCTTGCGCGTTTAGACCTTTCAGATTGCTCTGTATTTGAATATGGTTCTGGTTATTCAACGCTGTATTATGCTGAACGTACAAAATCTGTTACAGCTGTCGAGCATCATGCGGGCTGGTTTAAAAAATGCAAAGATGAAGTTCTTCCAGAATCTGTGAATCTTATTCATGCAGAAGAAGGGAAGTACGTTGAAACGCTTGCAGCTCAAAAACAGCGTTTTGATGTGATTGTTATTGATGCGATTAAGCGCCCTGAATGCGCGAAAGCTGTAAAAAATCAAATTGAATCTTTTGGTGCGAAGCTGGTTATTTTTGATAATGCAGACTGGTTTGAAGATGAAGCACAGAATCTTGCCGATACATTAGGGTGGGTACGTGTGCCAATGAGAGGATTTGGCCCACTCAATGACTATGCATGGCAGACAGATTTTCTCATTAACCCTAAAGAGCCTTTAACTCTGATGAAACCTCAACGTAAGCCAGTTGGGCAAAAATAACGATTAAACCTTATATAAAAAAACTCCGCGGCTGGCGGAGTTTTTTTATTTGAATAAGTTTAGCAGCTACCAGAAGAAGTTGCTGTACCCAATGTTTGAATTTCTGGGAGTTCACGGTAACGGCCATCAATATCCATGCCGTACCCAATAACAAAAAGGCCTTGAGGAACTGTGAAACCGTAAAAGTCAGCAACACCGCTGCTGCTTTGGCGCTTAAGAAGCGATGCGACGCGGATGGTTCCAGCGCTACGATCTGCCATAATTTGGCGAAGCATACCAATTGTATTGCCGCTATCAACAATATCTTCAATAAGAAGAACAGGCTTGCCGCCAAAAGAAGGAGGAAGGGCGTCAGCGTTAATACGGAGGTCTTTTTGATTTGTACCAAAGTAGCTTGTTGCGCCAGCAAAGTGCATAACAAGAGGGACGTTGAGTTGGCGAATAAGGTCTGCTGCAAAAATAAATGCACCATTTAGGGTAACAACAGCGTGAATGCTGTCCTGACCTGCGAATTCTTTGTTGATATCTTCTGCAATATCTTTCACGCGTTCCTGAATAGCACTTGCACTGTAGAGGCTGGTCATCATGACTTCTTATTCTCCATCGATCATCTGTTGTAAAGAATGTATATTATAATCGCCTGACAAGAAAGCATTATTTGAAATAAGTCTCTTGTGGAGATCTAGGTTGGTATCAATGCCGCCAACGATAAATTCTTCAAGAGAGCGCTTCATGCGTGCCATTGCATCTGTCCTATCTTTACCATGTACAATAAGCTTTGCAACCATGGAATCATAGTAAGGTTGAACAATGCAATCCGTGTAAAGGCTGCTATCCACGCGTACATTTGGACCGCCTGGCGTAAAGTACTCAGTTACTTTACCTGGGCTCGGGCGGAATGTTTCTGCGTGCTCTGCATTAATACGACATTCAATGCTATGGCCGCGTGGTTTAAATCCGCCATTAATCATCGGCAGTTTTTCACCGGCAGCAACTTTAATTTGCCAGCTTACAAGGTCAAGGCCTGTTACCATTTCTGTAACAGGGTGCTCAACTTGAAGGCGTGTGTTCATTTCAATGAAGTAAAACTCACCATTTTCGTATAAAAATTCAAATGTACCTGCGCCTACGTACGACATTTTTTTACAAACATCTTCACAGAGTTCAAAAAGTTTTGCGCGCTGTTCATCTTTAAGGGCAGGGCTAGGTGTTTCTTCAATGACTTTTTGGTAGCGGCGCTGCATGGAGCAGTCACGTTCGCCGAGTACCCAAACGCCGCCATGTTTATCACACATGACCTGCACTTCAATGTGGCGTGGCGTTATAAGGTATTTTTCCATGTATACGCGGTCATCACCAAAAGCAGCTTTAGATTCTGTTTTTGCCATGTTGAAAGCATTCACAAGCTCGCTTTTTTCATGAACAACCTTCATGCCGCGGCCGCCGCCGCCAGATGAAGCTTTTATAAGAACGGGGTAGCCAATTTTTTCAGCGATGTGCTCCGCGTGTTTTTCGTCTTTGAGTACGCCGCCTGATCCCGGCACTGTTGGCAGCCCAAGTTCTGTTGCGTAAGCAATGGCGCTGGTTTTATCTCCCATTAGGTCAATATGCTCAGCCTTAGGACCAATAAAGGCAAAGCCAAGATCTTCGCACATTTCTGAAAATTTAGAATTTTCTGATAGAAATCCATAGCCAGGGTGAATTGCTTCAGCGTCAGTCACCTCAGCAGCAGAAAGAATGGCTGTCATGTTTAGGTATGAGTCTGTTGCAGAGGCAGGGCCAATACAAACAGTTTCATTCGCCATTTTTACGTGGAGAGCATCAGCATCTGCTTCGCTATGAACAGCGACTGTAGAAATACCCATTTCACGGCAAGATCTATGTACACGAACAGCAATTTCACCGCGGTTTGCAATTAAGATTTTTTTAAACATGAAAGCTAGCCAATCCTTTTAGCTGATAACAAATAATGGTTCGCCAAACTCAACTGGTGAGGCGTTTTCAAGAAGAATTTCCTGAACGGTACCATCATGTTCCGCTTCAATTTGGTTCATTGTTTTCATTGCTTCAATAATACAAAGAGGCTCGCCCGCTTTCACTGTATCACCAATGCTTACAAAAGCAGGTTTTTCAGGAGATGGTGAACGGTAGAATGTACCAACCATAGGTGCTTTTTGCACATTACCTGAAATTTGAGGCGCTGTGGAAGGCTCTGCTTGAGGAGTGGCGATAGCTGCAGGCGCTGCCATTACTTGAGGTGCAGTTACTTGCGTGCCGCCCAGTTGCAAACGCACTGTAGAATTTTCTTCTGTCATTTCAACTTCGCTTAGACCTGTTTCTTTCATAAGGTCTGTTAGTTTACGTAGATAGTCAAAATCAAACGTCGGTTTCTTTGCAGTCATCCGATTACTCTCCTTTATTCTCACTTGCGTTTACGTTTTTTAACGCAGAACTCAGTTTTTCAATGCGCTCAAGATGCCTCATTTCGGCCTCAATGTCCATCAAGCTTTTGTACCACTTCTCAATAATTTCCGCTGTTTCTGCGTCTGTTGAGGTTTTTTCAACTTTAAGCTGCTCAATTGCACCTGTCAGGTCAGGGTACTTAGACTGTGGAAGGATAGGTTCTTCTTGAACAACCTTTTTACGACGTCCTCTTGCCATGATGCTTACTTAGCCTCTTTTTTTAATTCGTTGAGTGTATTTTCTAGCTCCTTGAGCTGGGATGCAAGCTTTTCCGTAGGGTCCTGGGTTTTTGCATAAGCGATATGTTGAAGCCCCTGTGTATAATTGCCAAGCAAAAGCTGCTCTTCTGCAAGGTAGCGGTGGCTTTTAGCAATTTGTCCATCTTTTCCATAAGCTTTTCCATAAAGACTCAAAACAAAAGGCGTTTGTGGCCAAATGTGAGAAAGTTTCTCAATAAAGGGAAGCGCTTTGTTTGGCTTGTTAGCCTTTAGATAAACATCTGCAAGCTCTAACCATGTGACAGGAAGGTCTGGATTTACCTTGAGAATGGATAGAAGCTTATTTGCCGCCTTCTCATAATCACCTTCCATGAGGGCGGTCTGTGCTTCAAGATCTGCAAGAAACTTAGGCTTAATTTGTTTCTTTTTAAGTTTTTCAATAAGAGAGAGGCTTTCTTCATGCTTGCCTTGCAGCATGTAAGCCCATGCACGCCCATAAATAACATGAGAATCATCTCCTCTTAGAGTTCTAAGCGCTGCAGCTGATCCATTTTGGAAAACATTGAGTTTTGCTTTTACGAACTTAAAGTCTTGTGTTGGGAGAGGTTTTGCCTCTGCCTTATCTTGCTCAGATAGATTCTGTCTGAGGAGTGTAACGCGCTCAGACAGGGCAGGGTGCGTTGTGAGATAAGCAGGAATAACTTGGGAGTATAAAAGCTGATTGCCGCGCATGCCATCTAGAAAATTGAGTAGAGGCGGGACAGGTAAATCATTCTTTTTTAGAAGGGTCAGCCCGAGCTGATCTGCTTCGCGTTCTTGTGTACGAGAATAAGAAAGAATGCTGCTAATACCTGCTGCTTGAGAGCCAGCAGTAATAGCAACGCCAGCTTGAGGTGCCCCTGCAAGAGCAGCGCCAACACCAATGACAGTACCAATGAGGGCTGGGATTCGTGCATTTTGGGCCGTGGTGGCAATACGAATATGATGACGCCCAAGAAGGTGGCCAATTTCATGAGCCAAAACCCCTTGAATTTCTGCGTCTGATTTGGCGCTAAGAAGGAGACCGCTGTAAATATGAATAATGCGATCACTTGTGACATAGGCATTCACATCAGGGCTCAGAATAAGATCAAATTGAGGTTTTTTATCAAAGCCCGCGGACTCCCAAAGAGGGAGCGCAAGCTCTGTAAGGTAGTTGTCAATCTCACTGTCCCAAAGGCGCTTAGGGGCATTTACAGAAAAGCCAAACGGGCTAAACAATGTTAGCCCGATTGTGAGATATGTGAAGATATGTTTCTTCATACAAAGAAGCCCAGGGCGCTCTAAGAGCGACTCCACCAGCTTTTTACCACTGATTTTTTCTCTTTATTTTGAGAAACAGCGGCATTGCCATCAGAGTCAATTTTCTCAACTTGGATGCCTTTTGCAGGTGGTTTAGGTTTAGCAGCTTTAGGCGCCTTTTCAGCTTCTTTTGCTGCCGGTGCTTTGCTTTCTTTTATTTCAGCTTTTACCGGTGCTTTACGAGGTTTTCTTGGCGCTTTATTATCATCCTTTTTAGGTGCTGAAGCTTCCTGGCTTTTATTCACTTTAGATGAATTCTCAGCTTTATCAGAAGGTTTATTGCGAGGCGTTTTGTTAGGTTTTTCGCCATCTGCTTTTTTCTGTTGCCTAGGCTTAGCCTCTTTTTTACCATCATCATTTTTAGCATTTCTGCCACGACCACGTTTGCCGTCCTTAGCATCTTGCTTGCCGCGCCCTTTGTTTGGCTTGCCGCGGTAGCGCGTTTCAGGGCCTTTTTCAGCCTGTTCGCGCAGCTTGATATCTTTTGTTTGTGATGATTCTTTGCCATCAGCACTCAGAACAATAAGTTCAAGGCGGTGGTCAGGGACATCATACTTGTCATCAGTTTTAAGTTGAATTTGAATCTTGAGACGAGATTCCATTTCCTTAATTTGCTCACGTTTGTGATTTAGAATATAAATCGCAAGATCTGTGTGCATTGTCACAAGAATACGATCAGCTTTACCGCGTGTGTTTTTGTCTTCTAGGTTGCGCATTAGCATAAGTGCTGCTGTTGCAAGAGAGGGAACAACCCCTGTGCCGTTACAGTGAGGGCACTCAATGTACGTTGATTCTTCCATAGAAGGACGCAGGCGTTGGCGAGACATCTCAAGGAGTCCGAAATCACTAATGCCGCCCACTTGGATACGGGCACGGTCTTTACGCACAGCTTTTTTCATGGCACGTTCTACATTGCGCTCATTGCGGCGATCTTCCATATCAATGAAATCTACAACGACAAGCCCTGCAAGGTCGCGCATACGAAGTTGACGCCCAACTTCCTCCGCGGCTTCTAGGTTTGTTTTGTAAGCTGTTTCTTCAATGTTGCGTTCTGCTGTATTACGGCCAGAGTTTACATCAATGGAAATAAGCGCTTCAGTTGGGTTGATAACAAGATATCCGCCGCTCGGGAGCTCCACGCGTGTGTGGTGCAATTTGTTTAGAGCTTGCTCAACGCCATACTCTGTAAAGATAGGTGTCGTGTCTTTGTACTCTTTAACAACTTTAGCACTTTCAGGCATAAGGAATTTCATGTAGTCCTTAGCTGTTGCGTAGGCACGCTGACCGCTGACATGAATAGCTTCAATATCGTCTGTGAACATGTCACGTACGGCACGTACAATAAGGCTACCATCTTCATGCACAAGGGCTGGGAGTGTTTTCTCCTTATCCTTGAAATCTTTCTGGATTTGCTTCCAGCGTGCAGTGAGGTTTTTAAAGTCACGTTTAATAAGCTCTTTATCATGGCCGCCACCAGCGGTACGCATAATAAGGCCCATGCCTTTTGGAATTTTAAGCTCTTCGTAAACTTTTTTCAAAGCTACGCGCTCTTCAGTATCATTGATTTTACGAGAGATACCGCCCGCATATGGCGTGTTTGGCATAAGAACAGTGAAACGTCCAGGCATGCTTACGTATGTTGTAAGAGCAGCGCCTTTTGTGCCGCGTTCTTCTTTACGCACTTGTACAAGGATCTTTTGTCCTTCTTTCATAACGTCTTCAATCGCATAACGGCGGTGGATAGGAACTGTACGTTCCTTCGTCGCTGTTTCGCTTTCGTCTTGAACAATCTCTTTAGCTTTGGTTGTTGTTTTACGCGCGCGTGTTGGCTTTTTCTTCGCTTCATCGTTTGTGCCTTCAGCAGATGCAGGCTTTCTACGAGGGCGGGATGGTTTCTTTACGCCTTCTGCTGAAGCATCTTTCTTTTCTGATATTTTTGTATCTTCAGAGGCTTTCTTATCAGAGTGTCTACGAGGGCGACGAACTTGCTGTTTACGGTTTGTTCTTTTAGCGCCAGATTTTTTAGCACCAGATTTTGGAGCACTATCATCGTCAATGCTATCTGCCATGGCGTTAGCAAGGGCCATTGCGCGTGCGTCTTCTTCAAGCTCTTCAGCTGAAAGGTTAAGTGCATCAGGTGCGCTGCTTGGTTTTACAATAGGTGCATCATCATCGTCGTCATTATCAGTGTCTTCAGCGCTTTCAGCTGATGCTCTTTTAGGTGCTTTTTTAGCCTGTTTGCGGGCTTCGCGTTCTTCGCGGCGGCGCTCAAACTCTTGGTCGCGCTCTTCCATGCGCTGTCTGCGTTTGTCAGCAATCTCTTCAAGCTCTTCCATGAGGGCTTTCTTTTCAGCTTTTGGAAGGTCAAAGTACTCGGGGTGAATTTCGCCGAAGGCAAGGAAACCGTTTCTGTTACCACCATAACTTACAAAAGCAGCCTGGAGAGATGGTTCTACACGGTTAATTTCAGCAATGTAAACATTGCCTTTTGTCATCTCTTTACCGGTTGTTTCAACTTCAAATTCTTGGATACGTTGGTTGTCGTCTGCTACAACGACGCGAAGCTCTTCAGTGTGAGCTGCATCAATAAGCATTTTTTTTGCCATCTGCCTGTGCCTTTTATAGGGACTGTGCAGAGATTTTTGAGGGGACTGTGTTTGTACTAATTCTAAGCATTCTTACAAAAAGAAAAATTACATGTTTCGCTATTTTTATATGGCTACTCGTGTGTTGTTCTTATTGTTTTTGCTTATTTGGGTTCCCAGTTTCAAGGAGGCGTCTGTATTTTCAGAGAGGCCATTATTAACTTGCTGGGTGAAAAAATCTGTATCTCACTCTAAAATCTGTTGCACAAATCAATTGTGTTTGTGTCGTCACTTTTAATCGGTAATTTGTCATCCCATTTAAGTGATGCAGGTTACCAAAAAACTTGTTTATTTTGGACTTACTTAGTAAAAGCCTTATTTATTTGTACAGCTTTTAAAAAACAAAAGCAATAAAAATGTGCTAGTCTACGCAGAACTGGGCAGGGGTTAAAAATAAAAGAAATGCAGGGGGAGTGCAGTGTTAAGTTTTGTTCTAAAAAAGTTTTTTTCGCTCATGCCTGCTCTCATTGGCCTTTTTGTTTTAACCTTTATGCTAATCTATTTGACGCCAGGCGATCCTGTGGATGCGCTTCTTGGTGATTTTGCCCTGCCAGCTGATAAAGAAAAGATGCGAGAAGCCATGGGATTGACGCGTCCCGTGCATGAGCAATTATGGATTTCCTTTAAGGGGGTTTTATCTGGTGATCTTGGTACATCCTTTAAAACAGGTGAGCCTGTTGCTGCTGTTATTGGGAGACGTTTGCCGAGTACGATTCTCCTCGGACTGGGCGCTCTTGCTTTTGCGGTGCCTGTTGGGTTTTTATTAGGGTTTCTTGCGGCGTCCCATAAAATGGGTTTTTTGGACAAGTTTTCAAAATTTTATGTAACGGCTGCATTCTGTATGCCCAGCTTTTGGTTTGGCCCTATTTTAATTCTTGTGTTTTCTGTGTGGTGGCCATTATTTCCACTTGGGGGGCAAGAAGGTTTTTCTTCACTTATTTTGCCGAGTATTACACTTGGGCTTGGCATGAGCGCTGTGCTTACTAAGCTCGTGAGGGATTCGATTTTGGAAACAGGTCAGGCAGCGTATGTGAAGCTGGCACGCTCAAAAGGGTTATCAGAGGACGATATCCTCTCTAAACATGTTTGGCCCAATGTACGTATTCCTATTTTTACGATGGTATTTTTACAAATGGGTGCACTTTTAACAGGGGCTATTCTTACGGAAGCTATTTTCCAGTGGCCTGGCGTGGGAAGCTTGCTTATTGAATCAATTCATAGCAGGGATTACCCAACCCTGCAGGGCTGTGTTTTGTTTGTAGGGTTTGTTTATATGTTTATGAACTTTTTAAGCGATATTGTAGCAGCTCTTCTTGATCCAAGAATTTTAAAGGGAGAATAGCTGTATGAGGCTTAGATATTCAATACCGCTTGCTCTTCTTTTTGTGATGGCTCTCTTTTATCCATATGATCCTTATACGATGTCAATTGAGAAAGCGTATCATGCGCCTTTTGGGTCAGCCTTTATGGGGTTTGACGGGTTGGGCCGAGATCTATTTTCGCGCATTGTTTATGGTATGGGCACATCTCTTATTGTCGCTTTTGGTGTTGTTTCTATTGCAAGCGTTATAGGCATTTCTATTGGCTTAGTTTCAGGCTGGTGCGGCGGTATGATAGATAATGTTTTAATGCGTTTTGCAGATATAGTACTCAGCCTACCGGGTATTTTGGTTGCTGTAATGTTTGTGGCGCTTAGTGAGCCTAGTATTTTTAATATTGTATTGGCTCTTTCTCTTACGGGTTGGGTTGGGTTTGCAAGGCTTGCGCGCGTGCAAACGCAGGTCATAAAAAAGGCAGATTTTGTAACGGCATCAAGCTTGCTAGGGGTTTCGTCTTTTCGTGTTTTGTTTAAGCATGTTCTTCCTAATATATCTACGGTACTGTTTGTTGAGGGATTGTTTACTGCGATCGGTGCTATGATGGCAGAGGCAGGGCTGTCTTTCCTTGGTGTAGGGCTTGCGCCGCCAACGCCTAGCCTTGGTGGATTGCTTAAAGAGGGTGCTCGTGTGATTATGATAGCGCCACATATTGTTATTTTTTCTGGCGTAGGTTTGGGAGTTCTTTTACTGCTATTTTCCTACCTTGGTGAAAGATTAAAATTAAAGGTTAGCAGATAAAAAGTCCCGTGGTACACTGCGTTGTAATACGGTTTGGTACAAAGAATAACAAAAAATAATAAACCTAATTTGATATGTTAAAAATATTCCGCAAGTTGTTTGTTTTAATTTGTTTTTGCATTTTTTCTGTGCAAGTTTTTGCTGCGCCTGTGGTAGAAAAAATTCGTGTGGGCCAAAACGGTGCTGCTACGCGCGTGGTGCTTGAATCTAACCAACCGATTAAATCTAATTTCTTTGTTTTGCCTAGTCCTGATCGTTTTGTTATGGATTTCGGCACGCTCTCTTTCAAGACAAGCTTATCTGGCGTAAAAATTCCTGAAAAATCAATCCTCAAGGGGATGCGACAAGGGTTATTTAAGCCAGGTGTTATACGTATGGTTCTGGACCTGAATGGTCCAGTTGAGCCGACTGTATTTGCTATCCCTGCAAATGGAGAGTTTGGTTTTCGTCTTGTGATTGACCTGAAACCCCGTAAAGGAAAAAGCGTATCTATTAAACGTAAAACACCATCCCTTGCAACAGCAAGAACGATTCAGCCAAAAGTAAAGCCTAAGCCAAAAGAAGCCCCTGTTGTTGTTGTGATTGACCCTGGACACGGCGGTGTAGACCCTGGGGCTGTGGCAAACAAGGCTTATGAAAAGCATATTGTTCTTAAAATTTCGAAGTACATTAAGGCGAACCTTTCAAAAAATAAAAATATTAAGGTTTACCTCACTCGCGAGAAAGATATTTTTGTACCTCTTGCTGACCGTGTAAATTTTGCACAGCGTAAGCAGGCAGATATTTTTGTAAGTATCCATGCTGATGCCCACGATGATCACCGCGCCAAGGGCGGGTCAATTTATGTACTGAGTGAAAAGTCTTCTGATAGAGAGGCCGCGCGCCTTGCGAAAGCCGCTAACAAAGGGGATATCATGGCCGGTGTTGATTTTTCAGCGGAAGCGCCTGCTGTACGTAATATTCTTGTAGATTTGACGCGCCGACAGACAAAAAATAAATCATCTTTGCTGGCACGTTCTGTGCTAGATGAGCTTGATGGCGTGGTTAGGCTTCGACGTAAAGAAGTTCTTTTTGCTGGATTTAAAGTACTTAAGTCTCATGTGGTACCAAGTACGCTTGTTGAAACAAGTTACTTGTCTAACCCAAGAGATGCCCGTGTACTTAAATCAACATCAGGGCAGAAAAAGATTGCCGCAGCCGTGGCAGAAGGTATAGAAGACTACATCAAAAACCATATGCGAAAGTAGTAAGCAGGCGAATGGGCTTTATTTTTAGAAATTTTTGGAAGAAAATGTTTTACCTGTTTCTCTTTGGAACAGTATCTTCAGTGCTTCTTGTCCTTGGGGTTTATATACATTTTTCAAAAGATCTTCCTGATTTTTCAGGGCTTGAAGATTATCGTCCGCTTCAAATTACAAAAGTTTATGCAGAAAACGGTACGCTTATTGACGAATTTGCAAAAGAAAAGCGTATTTACACGCCAATATCTGAGATTCCAAAAGAAGTAATTGCAGCTTTTCTTGCTGCTGAAGATACAAGTTTTTATACTCATGGCGGCTTTGACGTAAAAGGCATTGTCCGTGCTATGCTTGTTA
>JAPKEQ010000120.1 GCA_028821995.1 Alphaproteobacteria bacterium | reverse complement strand
CATACCTAATTCATTGTGAATGTACCTTTGATGGAAAAATAACCTGACCTGTAATGAATGTTTAAAACTTCCCCAAAAGTATGAATCCCCTCACCTGTGAGCACATGCTAAGGCTGAATGTTGCGTACTCTGCAAATACGGCGCTTTGGTTTGTAGCTTTAAGCGCTGGAGCAATAATTACTTATGTGTTTTTGCAGATTCACATGCGCAGCTGACAATCGCTGGTGCTTTATGGATGAGTTCATCATTTGTAAGAGCTTCTACCATAAACAAAGCAAAGTCTGTGCGTCTTGTGATATTGCTTTCTAGAATAGGGTCGCCTACATGCTGGCTCCAAACTGGAACGCCTTGGCTCTCCCCCTCTTCTAAGTCACTGCCGCGCACAACAGTCCATTTAGTATCGCTTTTAAAGATATTATCGCAGGCGCGTACTTGATCATTCAGATCAACAACTCTTAGGAGCCTTACAAGCCCTCCTATGATCTTTACAACAGCTTTAAGCTGCCATGAATAAACATCTTTGCCATCTCGTGTAACATGCCAGCCGCAAGAAAATATGAGTCGCGCATCTTTTTTAGCAAATTCCATAACCGCGCCTGCTGTGCCGCTAGAATAATTTTGCATACCCCAAGGGGCAAGAACAGTCAGAACGCCATCGCAGTTCTTTACAGCCTTCTTGATAATTTCAGGGTCATTTGTCTGACCAGGAATGATAGTCATTTTATCTTTGTAAGCTTCTAGCTTATGAACGCTCTTCTCGCGGCAAACGCCAACAACCTCGTACCCCTTACTTAGGCAGTGCTGAACCATATATTTACCAAGTTTGCCTGAGGCACCAACAATACATACTTTTTTCATTATTTCTCCTTAAGGGCTAAAACAATATTTTTTATAGGGTAACGCATATATGAGAAAGAAAAAACCCGCCTAAGCGGGTTTTGAATAATGGTGGGCGGTGAGAGGCTCGAACTCCCGACCTACTCGGTGTAAACGAGTTGCTCTACCAACTGAGCTAACCGCCCGGTAAGAATGTTTTTACTGTAGTTGGGATGAGATATCAAGCATTAATTTTACAAAAAATGCATTTTTTTCTGCCTGGGGTTTTAAGGGCTCGTGATCCCTTTTCATTAAGGCTTGATATCTTTTAGCAAAAAAGCAAAACCCCCGCAAGCTTGCGGGGGCTTTGCGTAAAGGTAAACGACTTAGTTTACAGACTCACGAAGAGTTTTTCCTGGACGGAACTTAGGTAGCTTAGAAGCAGGAATTTGGATTGCTTCACCAGTACGTGGGTTACGGCCAGTTGTTGCTTTACGGCTTGTTACAGTAAAAGTACCGAAACCAGTAAGGCGTACTTCTGTACCTGTACCTAGACTTGTTGAAATTGTAGAGAAAACAGCGTCAACAGCTTTAGCTGCGTCTGTTTTTGTGATGCTAGCGCTATCAGCAACTGCAGAGATAAGTTCGTTCTTATTCACGAGATATACCCTTAATACATTAGTGTTTAAAGTTTGCTCTAAAAACTTATTATTCTTATTCGAATTATTTAAAGAGCGCTTCCTCCATTGGCCTAAAACCCTTGGAATGCTTATATTTAACGGCTTTCCACCTATGGTCGTCAAGCGTAAATTTCACTTTTAATTTCATTTTTTTGCTTGATTTATAAGGGGTTATTTGAACTTGCCTGGCTAAGTTATTGAAATGTATAGATGTCCAAAAATGTCGAATTAAAAAAAGGTGCTTAAAAAATGAGCATTTTTATATATATTTATATTATGAAAACCGCAAGTTTGAGCCATTTTCGATAAAAAACATACATCTATAGGGGGAAATATAAAAAAATCGCTACCCGTAAGAGTAGCGATTTTTAGAGAGCTTTAAGTTTAGTGGACGCTCACTTCCTTAGCTTTACCTTTAGCTTTTGTAGATGAAGATGCTTTTTTAGCACCCTTCTTCTTTGGAGCTGCTGGCATCTTAGTCAGTGCATGTTTAAGTACATCATCCATGTATTCCACAGGCACAACCTCAATCCCTTCAAGAACGTTCTTAGGAATGTCCTCGAGGTCTTTTTTGTTCTCCATAGGAATAATGGCTTTTGTAATACCTGCACGGTGTGCTGCAAGAAGTTTTTCTTTTAGTCCACCAATTGGCATTACGTGTCCGCGAAGCGATACTTCACCCGTCATTGCCACTTCCTTGTGTACAGGAATCCCTGTAAGGATAGAAACAATAGATGTCACCATAGCAATACCAGCTGATGGACCATCTTTCGGTGTCGCACCATCTGGTACGTGAATATGGATGTCGTTCTTCTGGTAGAAGTTTTCATCAATACCAAAGTCCCCTGCTCTACGGCGTACATAGCTCATTGCAGCAGAGATAGATTCAGTCATCACATCACCAAGCTTACCAGTTGTAGTGACTTTACCTTTACCGTCAAGTACAACAGCTTCAATTGGAAGTGTATCACCGCCAACAGATGTCCAAGCAAGGCCTGTTACAACACCAATTTGGTTTGATTTTTCCATCATACCGAACTGGAACTTCTTAATACCAAGGTATTTTTCAATGTTCTTAGATGAAACCTTAATGCTTGAAGCTTTTTTAGCTTTTGTCTTAGATTTCTTCGCTTTGCTTTCTGCTGTTAGGATCTCTTTAACGGCTTTACGGCAAAGGCCCTGCATTGTGCGTTCTAGGTTACGTACACCAGCTTCGCGGGTGTAGTAACGAATAACGTCACGTACAGCATCTTCACTAATAGTCACTTCGCCTTCTTTAATACCATTATCCTTCATAGCACGAGGGATAAGGTGACGCGTTGCAATAGCAACCTTTTCGTCTTCAGTGTAACCAGAAAGGTTAATCACTTCCATACGGTCACGTAGTGCTGGTGGAATATCAAGTGAGTTTGCTGTTGTAAGGAACAGAACATCACTCAGGTCGTAATCTAGCTCTAGGTAGTGATCGTTAAACGTTGTGTTTTGAGCCGGATCAAGGACTTCAAGCAGCGCTGAAGATGGGTCACCACGAAAGTCGTTACCAAGCTTATCAATCTCATCAAAGAGGAAGAGTGGGTTATTTGTGCCCGACTTACGAATCCCTTGGATAATTTTACCTGGAAGCGCACCAATGTAAGTACGACGGTGTCCACGGATCTCCGCTTCATCACGTACCCCACCAAGTGCCATACGGTAGTACTCACGGCCTGTTGCCTTAGCAATGGATTTTGCTAGAGATGTTTTACCAACCCCAGGAGGGCCAACAAGACAAAGGATAGGACCTTTAAGTTTCTTAACGCGCTGTTGTAC
>JAPKEQ010000035.1 GCA_028821995.1 Alphaproteobacteria bacterium | reverse complement strand
TCGCTATCCTTTCTATCCTCTGCCTTCTTGCTACAATTGTGCTCACGGCTGTTCTTACCGCAGCCCTAATGGGTTAATAAAACCAATCGAAACAAGCCCTCCATTTTGGAGGGCTTGTTTTTGTTTTAAATAACCTCACACAAAATTACTTTTATTATATAGTGTGTATAACAAAGCATATAAGAAAGCAGTTTTATGGAATGGCTACAGGTTTTTGTTCTCAGCATCGTACAAGGCATTACGGAGTTTTTACCGATCTCCAGCAGTGCGCACCTTATTGTCGTGCCTGAACTTACAGGCTGGATGAATCAAGGCATCTTGTTTGATCTCTCCGTTCACCTCGGCACTCTTTTTGCTGTTATGCTTTACTTTAAAGCAGATACTTTACGCATTTTAGAAGGCATAAAATATACCATCATTGGCAGGCCTGCCCACCCAAGCAGCCTTCTTTTTATAAAACTTGCTATTGCAACCCTTCCTCTTCTTTTTTGTGCTGCTCTTCTTAAAGAGATTATTGAAAATGACCTGCGTGGCATTTTACCTATCGCCCTTGCAAGCATTGGTTTTGGGCTCTTGCTTTGGCTTGCTGATAAAAAGCCATCAGGTAAAACACATGTTTCTTTCAAAAACGCTCTTATTTTTGGCTTATTTCAGGTGCTTGCTCTTATTCCAGGAACATCGAGAAGCGGGATCACAATGACAGCTGGACGTTTCCTTGGGATGTCGCGCATTGAAAGTGCGCATTTTTCAATGCTTATGGCCATCCCAGTTATTGGTATTTTAACGGCACTTGCACTTTTGAGCGCCCTGACTGGAGACGGCCTTGTCAGCAACCATGCTAGCGCCATTCAACTGGCAGCAGGTGCGGCGCTTTCCTTTATAACGGCATATATTGCTATTGGGCTTCTTATGCGTTTTGTAGACTGCATTGGATTTGTTCCTTTTGTTATCTACCGTGCCATACTTGGAATTTTTCTCCTCGGATGGCTCTATCTGTAGTAAACTACAATCATGTCAAAAGAACTTATACACACAGTTGCGCCAGGTGCGCCTCGTTTACCATCAAACCCATTCAAGTTTGTAACGTATTTCTTGGGCCAGTATAAATGGTTCCTTTTCCTTATGCTGATTCTAGAGATTGGCCAAGCGACTTGCGGTATTTTACTGCCTTATGCCATTAAAACAATTATTGATACAACCACAGCTCTTGAAGGTTCATTTAATGGTGACCTGTGGAGTACATTCAAAGATCCCCTCACTTTATTTATTGGACTCAACATTGGTGTTCTTCTGTTTAGTAGAGCCAGCGGGACCATTCTTATCATTCTAGCGCCTGCACTACGCAAACGCGTAAGAGCAACCCTTTACCATTATCTGCAAAACCATTCCCAGCGATACTTCATGGGGAACTTTGCAGGCGCTCTTGCCAACCGCGTGGCTGAGGTTTCTATGAGCGTTAACCATCTCCTTTGGACAATTATGTTTGATTTTCTACCGATTACAATTACCTTTGCGGTATCCCTTACCTTGCTTTATAACGCGCATGAATCGCTTGCTATCGCTCTTGCCAGCTGGATTTCCGTTTATATTTTTGTATCCTTCATTATGGCAAGTAAATGCCGTAAATACGCCAAGGATTTTGCATTTGCCCGCAGTAAAGTGAGCGGTAAAATTGTTGATGCTGTTACCAATATTATGAACACGCGCATGTTTGCCCATATGGGATATGAGCGCAAAAACCTAGACGAGCACCTGACATACGAAGTGAAAATGGCGCGCCGTCAATTTTGGTTCATGGAGATTATGCGCTGGTTCCAATTTTCTGCTGCCCTTGCACTTATGGTTCTTATGATGGTGACAGCCCTTAATGTTTGGACCAAAGGTGAAATTACAGTCGGTGAATTTGCAATGGTGATGAGCCTTTCTCTTATGCTGATTGAGCAAGCACGCGGCCTTGCTAGACGCTTTCTTGAATTTTTTGAATATCTTGGAAACATAAATGATGGCGTGGGCGTGATTGTCCAGCCTCATGAAGTTACAGACAAGCGTGAAGCTAAAGAGATGGTTGTCTCTAAAGGTGAAATTGCATTTGATAAAGTTTCCTTTACTTATACGGACGGCATGAAAGTTTTTGAAGAGCTTAGCGTGACGATTCCCGCGGGGCAAAAAGTAGGGCTTGTTGGTTTTTCTGGTGCTGGTAAAAGTACATTTGTGAACCTTATTTTGCGCTTTTTTGAATCTACTGGCGGCGCTGTTAAGATTGATGGTCAAAGCATTGTTGAACATACGCAAGATAGTCTCCGCGCAGGCATTGCCATGATTCCGCAGGATCCTATTCTATTCCACCGTTCACTTATAGAAAATATCAGATATGGCCGTCTGGATGCCACAGATGAAGAAATTATTAAAGCGGCAAAACTTGCAAAAGCACATGACTTTATTCAAAACATCCCTGAAAAGTACCAAACCCTTGTTGGAGAGCGCGGCGTAAAACTTTCTGGCGGTCAAAGGCAACGTATTGCCATTGCGAGAGCTTTTGTACGAAATGCACCTATTCTTATTATGGATGAGGCAACGTCCAGTCTTGATAGCGTGACTGAAAAAGACATACAGGATAGCCTTAATGCCCTTATGAAGGATAAAACTGTTGTGGTCGTGGCTCACAGGCTTTCTACTATCTCAAACCTCGATCGTATTCTTGTGTTTGATAATGGCAAGATCATTGAAGATGGATCTCATGACGAGCTTCTTAAGAAAAAAGGGCATTATGCTAAACTTTGGAGTATGCAGGCTGGTGGCTTTTTACCAGAATAGCCTAGACGTATTTCTTATGTTTTGTTAGGTTAAGTGACATCACTTAACCTTTCTTTTTCTTTTCTCTCAGGAGTTTTGCATGGACAAGCTAACGGCAACACAAGTTGAAGCCTTTATTGGTTCCGTAGAGTTTCTTGCTGAAACCTTTAACGGTCAAATTGAAGGCAGCCTTGTGGATACCTTTCGAGCAAGCAAACTGTTTGATGACTTTACGTCTCTGTTTTCACACATGATAGAATCCATTGAAGATAACCCTCTTGCAGGTCTCAACATTGAGTTTACAGCAAAAGCAAACTTTTCAATTGGTACAGGTTCTTGTTTTGAGCTTTATCTTGATGAAGAAAACTCTGTAAAAATTATCTACATCCACCTAGAAAACGGAAACCGTTTTCTAACATTTAGCCACGGTGGCCTTATTCTTACAGATAACCAGTTGTTTGGTCGTTTTAATAAAACAGAGTTTATGACCATTCGCGATAACATTCTTCCCAATGGTGCATACGCTGCTGGGAAAATGATTGACGCGTTCCCTGTACGCGCTGAAATGCAAAAGGTGAAAACTTATGCATCCCTCACCTGGCAAGGAGAGGGCATTGATAACAAAGTGCTTAGCGACATTAAAACCATCTGTTCTTTTGTTGAAAAAGTTCAGCCCGAATCAAAAGCCGAAAAACTTTCTTATCAATACCTACCTAACGGTTTAGATAGCTGGGAACTTTTGGAAGCCGGTGTTGCAGATGCTCTTTGTAATGAGGTTAGTGAATCTATCCATGACAATGCATACATTGATATTGTTGAGAGCGAAGCTCTCGGCTTTTTTGGCTGCCGCTTTAGCAAGTACATTGCCGAATGGGGTAAAAAATTTAAAGCCGATGATTTGTATTTGGATGTCTATTCTGGAACGACTGTTTCTGATGCACTCCTTGTGCTTTATTCAGACACAAGACAGCAATCCTATGTGGAGATTCATATCAACCATTACGACATTTGCCATCCGGTTATTTATGATTTGGACGCTCTCTTCTCTGCCATTGAAAAGGCTGCAGAAGGAGATACCCAAAAGAAGGCTGAGCTCATTGGTGAGATTGTATCTATCGTGAAAAGCTTTAATAGCTATTTCTCTGATGAGAACAGCTTGTATGGGCACCTTGCGCAAGATCTTGCCTCAAAACTGCAAGAACAGGCGTAACCCTTTTAAATCGATCGTTAAAGCCCGCATAAATATGCGGGCTTTTTCTTGCGTTTCCCCTTGAAAAAAAGCCCTAGAGTCCCTAGACTCCCACTCAGACAAGAAGGAAGAGTAAAAAATGAGCGTAAACATTATTGAATGCCAAGGCGATTTGCCTGATGGCGTGGTTTTTAACAACGGCATTGCTGCCATTGATACAGAAACACTAGGTCTGAAAGTCAAGCGTGACAGACTATGCCTTGTGCAAATTGGCGATGGTCAAGGTAATGTATGGTTGATTAAATTTGACGGCACAAACTACGACGCCCCTAACCTCAAAGCCCTCCTTCAGAACCCTAAAATTCTAAAAATTTTCCATTACGGCCGCTTTGATATTGCAGTCATGAAGCATTACCTTGGCGTCATGACAGAAAAAGTATACTGCACAAAAATTGCGTCTAAACTTGTACGCACCTACACAGATCGCCACGGGCTTAAAGCGCTTGTAAGCCAGATTGTTGGTAAAGGCATGGACAAAGGCGAGCAGTGCAGCGACTGGTCAGCAGCTGAGCTAACTGAGGGGCAAAAGCACTACGCTGCAAGCGATGTGATTTACCTACATGAGCTTAAAGTTTACTTTGATGAAAAGCTAAAACAGCTGGGCCGCATTGAACTGGCTGACGCGTCCTTCAACTACCTTCCGGTTCGTGCTCAACTTGACCTAGACGGTTGGGAAGACAACGATATTTTTGCGCATCAGTAAACCAAGCATTGGATAAAAACATGACTGTTATAGCTCTTAAACCTGCATCTGAGGTTTCACTCAATGAAGCAAAGCGCGTCCTCACAGATGAAGCACATGCGCTGACTCACCTTGCGAGCATGCTTGATGAAAACTTTAAAAAAGCTATTGAGTGCCTTGAATCGCGCACAGGCCGTATTATCATTACAGGCATTGGTAAGTCTGGCCATGTTGGCGGCAAAATGGCGGCAACATTTGCAAGTACAGGCGCAGCATCTTTCTTTATTCACCCTGCAGAAGCAAGCCATGGTGATCTTGGTATGATTACAGAGGACGACGCAGTCATTGCACTGAGCAACAGTGGTGAGACCAAAGAACTCAGCGACATGGTTCATTATTGCAAGCGTTACAACATCCCCCTTATTTGCATGGTCAGCAAGCCAGAATCAACCCTTGCAAAAGCATCAGATATTGTACTTAATACACACATCAGCACTGAGGCCTGCCCTGTTGGCAAAGCGCCTATGACATCAACAACTGTCACCATGGCTCTTGGAGATGCCCTTGCCGCAACACTTATGCACCGCAAAGGCTTTAAAGCAGAGGATTTTCATAAGTTTCACCCTGGCGGTAAACTTGGCAGCCAAATGCTTTCTGTCCGAGATATCATGGCGACAGGTACTGAGCTTCCACTTGTTAAAGAGGGCGCATCAATGGCTGATACCCTTCTGGAAATGACAGAAAAAAATCTTGGCGGCGTTGGCGTTATAAACGATGCAGGTATTCTTAAAGGCATGATTACGGATGGAGACCTCAAGCGTCACATGGGGGAAGGCCTTCTTGAAAAAACCGTTGAAGACGTTATGACAGAAAATCCAATTACCATTTCTGATGAAGCTCTTGCAGTTGAGGCTGTAAAGCTTATGACCTCCCCACCAAATAAAACAGCCATCTTTGTTGTTGATACAAAAAATACAGTTAAAGGGCTCATCCACATTCACCATTGCCTTCAAGCTGGCGTGATTTAAGAGGCTCTTCCTGTGAACAACCGTATCTGGTTTATTAAAGTTGCTCTCATTGGTCTTGCAGGCCTTGCAACTGTGCTACTTTTTACAACAGGCGGCAATGATGACATTGAACGCATTCAGTTTGACCCCGCTGCTGAGAAACGCTCTTTTACATCTGATGATATTCAAGAAGCTGTTGGTGAGACAAAAATGATGTCTCCGCGCTACACGGGCGAAGATGCAAATGGCCGCACTTGGGACATTCAAGCAGAGAGTGCAACGCACACAGAGGATAAAGAGCAAAGCGATATTGGCCTTAGAGCTATAAAAGCGCTTCTTTCTCTCTCTACAGGCGGCGACATTAAAATTAATGCCCAATCCGGCCACTTTAACCCTATTACACAAGACATAGCCCTCACGGGAACGGTCTCTCTTGTGGGGTACGGATACACACTAAAAACAGAAGGCATCACAGGAAACATTAAAAACCGAGACATTGAAACTGTTGGCCCTCTAAACATGAATGGTATTGGACTTTCCCTTCTTTCGGACCAGCTTATTGCAACAAGCCAGGGCAAGGAAATTAACTTAAGAAAAATTAATATCACTATTGACCCAACTGTTTGGGATATGAAAAAAGGAGGCTTCCTCAAATGATTAGATTTTTTCTAACGGCTCTCATGACATTTTCAATTTTTTCTGCGCATGCTGCCAGTAAAAACATTACAAAAGAAAAAATTAACATTGAGGCCGACAACCTTCATATATCACAAGAAGACAAACAGGCCATCTTTTCTGGACATGTTAAAATTTCCCAAGGCGGCGTTGCTATTGGTGCAGATAAAATAACAGCTCTTTTTGATGGCGATGAGAATGACTTTCAATCCATTCTTGCTGAAGGCAACGTAACAATTATTTATGAAGAGAGCACGGCTTCTGGTAATAAAGCGATTTATGACCCTAAAACCACTGAAATAACCCTAAGCGGAAACGTTGTGCTACTTCAAGGGCAAAATGCCTTGAAAGGTAGCGCACTCTCCTATAACTTAGAGACAGGGGATATCAATCTAAAAGGGACAGAGTCAGGGCGCGTTAAAGGCTCCTTTACACTCAAATAATATATGACACAAAAAACATCTACGCCGCAAACAGATGCAGGCCTTACCGCAAAAGGCCTCAGCAAAGTTATTAAAAAACGCACAATTTTGAGCGACGTATCGCTGCATGTAAACCGCGGAGAAGTTGTTGCCCTTCTTGGCCCGAACGGCGCAGGTAAGACATCTACTTTTTATGCCGTTGCTGGCCTCAATACTGTTGATTCTGGTGAAATTACCATGGATAACAAAAACGTGACCGATTGGCCTGTGTATAAACGTGCCCGCCAAGGTCTTGGATATCTACCGCAAGAACCTTCTATTTTTAAAGGCATGAGCGTTGAAAACAATATCCGCGCGATTCTACAAGTCATGAGTAAGGATAAAATCTGGATTAAAAACCGCCTTGAGCAGCTTTTACAAGATTTTGGTCTTGGGCGTATTCGCCACGCACCAGCCGTGGCTCTTTCTGGCGGGGAGCGCCGCCGCGTAGAAATTGCACGCGGGCTTGCTTCCAACCCAACATACATTCTTCTTGATGAACCGTTTGCAGGTATTGACCCTATTGCCATTGGCGATATTCGCGCCCTTGTTTCTGACCTAAAGACACGCGGTATTGGCGTTTTAATTACGGACCACAACGTTCGTGAAACGCTTAGTATTGTTGATCGCGCCTATATTCTTCATGAAGGTCGCGTCATCATGGAAGGCACGCCTGAAGATATTGTGAATAATGAAAGTGTTCGCAAAGTATACCTTGGGGAAGATTTTAAACTCTCTTAAAGGCAGCACCTAAACCCTGCTTTATATAAACAAGCTGATAAGTTATGGCTGTCAGGAAGTAAGTTTACGCTCAATTTCCTGACAACATGCAAATAATATGCCAAACATGTCAGTTAAAACACCCCGCTAACCCTTTGATTTACGTAAGTTGTGATTTTTTAAGCACAATTCCCTTGGTTAACTTCCCATAGAACATAGAGCAACGCGTCTCTTTAGCGTATAATATAACCAAATAGGGGAAGATCCATGGCACTTACACAAAAGCTAGACATCAAACTTGGCCAAGGGCTAGTTATGACGCCACAGTTGCAGATGGCAATTAAACTTTTGCAAATGCCGATGATCGATCTCAACGAGTTTATTGACTCCGAAATCCTTGAAAACCCATTCCTGCAAAAAGATGATGGCGTAACTGAAGTTGAGTCATCAGCTGAGTTTGAAACCAAAACAGCAGACACGGCTGACCACCTTGAAAATACATCCATGGACGCCAGTGATGACAACCTTGCTCTCGACCACTCATGGGATAATATGTACGAAAGCCCCAATATGGGTGCCAGCGCATCGGGCGGATCTTTCAATGAAACAGATGATAGCTACTGGGAAAATACAGCGACAAAAGAAGTGACCCTTAAAGATCACCTCACAACGCAGCTTGGCGAAGCTATAAGCACGCCTAAAGAACTTTTTATTGGTCACTACCTTATTGATGCCATTGACGATGCCGGCTACATGCAAGCAGATATATCGCACATGGCAGAACGCCTTAAGCTAAAAGAACATCAAATCACAAAAATCCTTTCTCTTATTCAAACATTTGAACCTGCTGGCGTTGGCGCAAGAAACCTTGCAGAATGTCTTCGTCTTCAGCTTATTAGCAACAATGCCTACACTGAGGCGCATGATGTTATTCTGGATAACCTTGAAACACTTGCACGTAAAGAATTTGGCAAGCTTGCTAAAATGGCTGGTATTTCTCACGAGGAAATTGCAGACCTTATTGCAAGTATTACAGGCCTTAACCCAAAGCCTGGCCTAAAATATGGGAGCGACAACGCGTCAAACGTTATCCCAGATGTCATTATCCGAAAAAATGAAAAAGGTATATGGAAGCAAGAACTTAACGCAGAGGCTATGCCTAAAGTTCTCGTGAACGGTGGTTTTTCTACTCAAAAAACAGAAGAAAAACAGTTTATCAATGAACGCATGAGCCGTGCCCAATGGCTCCTTAAAAGCCTTGAACAACGCGCGCGTACCATTCACAAGGTTGCAGGCGCTATTTTAGAAAAGCAAAAAGATTTCTTTGAGTTTGGCCCTGAATACTTACAGCCCCTTACCCTAAAAGACGTTGCTGAACTTGTTGACGTGCATGAATCTACCGTTTCACGTGTCACAAATGGCAAGTACATGCAAACACCAATGGGTGTATTTGAACTGAAATATTTTTTCTCTAGCGCCATTAACACAACTGGCGGCCAGGTTGGCGTCGCATCTGAAAGTGTGAAACAGATGATTAAACGCCTTATTGACGGCGAAGATGCAAGAAAACCTCTCAGCGATGAAAAGCTTGTTGGCTTCCTTAAGCGCGAAGGTGTTGATGTGGCAAGACGTACCGTTGCAAAATACCGTGAAGCCATGAACATTCCATCTACAACAGGTCGTCGTATTCGCTTCTAAAAAGCAGACAAAACAAACCGTACCCAAAGCCTTACCAGCTGTATTTTTTATGCAATTTTTATGTATGCAATTTTTGTCGTTTTTTTGTCTATTTTTTATTGGTGCTCCACCCCATAAATCTTTAGATAGGGCATAAGGTGCGCTATACTAAAGATACAAGATAAAAACAAAAGGGAGAGTAGCTAATGAAGCTATCTATTGCAGGACTACACGTTGAAACTGGTGACACCCTCAAAGCACATATTGAGGAAAAACTCTCTCAACTTACGAATATTTTCAGCCAAATTCATGAAGCTGATGTAAGCCTTAAAAAGGATGGACACAAGTTCGTTACAGAAATGACATTATTTACAAGTGGCCTGAACATGCGCGCCGCGGGCGAGGGTGCTGACTTTTATCTCTCAACTGATGATGCATGCAGCAAGCTTCTTAAACAGATTGATAAATACAAAGGCCGCATGAACAAACACCGCAGCCGCCGCATGGAGAAAAACGAACGCCTTGTTGCCATTGAGGCGCAAGCTCAAGCCTTTTCTCTACGTGATCAAAAAGTTGAAGAATCATCTCTAGATGATGTTCCTGACGACATGTTCGCAGAGTACATGCCAAAGATTGAGCATAAAGATGTACGTAATATCCAAACGCTAACGGTTGATGAAGCTGTCATGCAAATGGATCTTCTTCACACAAACTTCTTTATCTTCCAGAACCCAAATTCTGGCGATTTAAATGTTGTTTACCGCGAACCATCTGGCACAGTTGGGTGGGTAGAGCCACACAGAGAAGATCAAGCACCCCTGCAAGCCGCAGGATAAGCGTTAAATACTTGTATGCGGGGCCTTTGCCCCGCATACTTTTTATAAGACAGATAAAAAGAAAAAGAAGTTATGACTCAAAAACATATTATCATTGTCACAGGCCTTTCTGGTGCTGGTAAATCTGAAGCTCTTAACTGCCTTGAAGATATGGGCTTTGAGTGCATTGATAATATGCCGTTGTCACTCACAACCCCGCTCCTTTCTGATGTTTCTGCCCTGCCTGATAAACTAGCGCTCGGCGTAGATGCACGCACAAGAGAGTTTGAAACCTACGCTCAAACATTTGCAGATGAACTTGAGCATATTTCTGGCATTAAAACAGATATTGTCTACCTCACTGCCTCTTCTGCAGAACTTCTAAAACGCTTCTCAACAAACAGGCGGCGCCACCCGCTTGCTATGGGGCGCCCTGTAGATGAAAGCCTGGCACTAGAAGAAACATTACTTGCCCCCCTTAAAAACAAAGCAAGCCTGACCATTGATACATCAGAGTTTGCCCCTTCTAATTTTTGGAAGGTTTTACAGGCACAGTTTGACGATGCACAAAACCCGCACATGCAAGTATTTATTACAAGTTTCGGGTTTAAACATGGCATGCCAACTATGGCTGACATGGTATTTGATGTGAGACATCTCAAAAACCCTCATTGGGAACCAAGTCTTAAACCCTTTACCGGAGAGAGCCAAAAGGTGAGAGACTATGTAGAATCTGATGACAACTTTGAAAAAACATCCACCCGTCTATTAGACTTGCTTACATACCAGCTGCCTGTTTTTGAAACACTTGACCGCCCTTATGCCACTGTAGCTATAGGCTGTACAGGCGGCGCTCATAGAAGCGTAACCATGGCCATTTATATTGAGAAAGCTCTTAAAGAGGCAGGTTTTTCAGCCACACTAAGACATAGAGATATTGATAAACACAAGAATGATATACCTGTGAAAGATTCACAACATGCACCAAAAAGCGCATAATAAAATATTAAATATAATATAAGGATTCCACATGGCACGCCAAGGTGATTTTGCAATGAGCCCAACAGAAAAGAAGCTCATTGAGCCTCTTTTCAAACTACTTGACCCAGAGAGTATCAAAGGACGTAAAGAGCTTGTTATCAACGCGCCAGGCCAAGCAATCTATGAAACATTTGCTGGTGAGTGGGAAACAGTTGAAGCGCCAGAACTCACACAACAAGCCCTTATGGATATCCTTCGCCTTTTTGCTGATCGCTACAATGAAAGCTATAACGTTAAAAATCCCATTCTCTCATTCCGCCTGCCGGGTGGACACCGTGCACAGGTTGTTGCAGGTGAGCAAAACCAAATGGGCTTCTCTATGGCGATTCGTCTTTTT
This sequence comes from Alphaproteobacteria bacterium, assembly GCA_028821995.1. Lineage (GTDB taxonomy): Bacteria > Pseudomonadota > Alphaproteobacteria > UBA2136 > JAPKEQ01 > JAPKEQ01. The sequence goes on along the minus strand of JAPKEQ010000035.1, from coordinate 4,167 downwards.
AACGAGCGTGAGTTCACCATTGATGACTACATGCTTAGCGAAAAAGATAAAAAACAAATTATTGATGCGGTACAAAACCATAAAACAATCCTTATTTCAGGGGGAACAGGTTCTGGTAAGACATCATTCATGAACGTGATTCTTCAATACGTACCAAAAGACGAACGTGTGCTGACACTAGAGGATGTACGAGAGCTCAAAGTACCACTTTATAACTGGGTTGCACTTACATTTAGCAGTGGTGAGAAAAAAGATAATTCTCCCGACATTAACGCTCTCCTTAACGCAGCGCTGCGTATGCGCCCAGATCGCATTCTGCTTGGTGAAATTCGTAAAGAGAACGCCTTTACATTTTGTAGTGCCATTAACACTGGTCACGCTGGTTCTATGGCAACCATTCACGCCAATGATCCTAAAAGCGCTATTGACGCCGTCATTAACCGTGTTCTTTTGAATGGTGATACAATGGAATCTGCTATCAACGTGCTACGCCGCCAGCTCATTGCTGATATTTATGGTGTTGTTCAGCTTAACCGCGTGAAGGGCGGGGTACGAGGGTACTTCCAAGTGCTTGCCGGTGAAAATGACCTAGAGCAGTACGACGGCGAAGGTGGCGTGGCAGAACCATTTGCTGATCACACAGCAGAAGGCGCAGCTGAAGAAAACGGGCACCAACAAGAACAGCCTGTTTCTCAAACTGCTGAGAAGCCTGCTGGTACTCTATCTGGTGCAGACCTCCTCAAAACACTCACTAACAAATAACCTTTAAATTTTAACTTTATCTTGATAAGGCTCCCCCTTTTGCTAGGGGGCTTTGCTTATACACCTGCTTTTGTTACAGTACCTCTATGCACATAAACACACTCAAACTCACAACATTCAGGAACTTTGAAACCTTAGACCTTCAAACCGAAGGAAAGAATCATGTTGTGCTGTACGGTGAAAATGGTGCGGGTAAAACCAATATCCTTGAAGCCCTCTCCCTTCTCTCTCCTGGTTTTGGTATTCATAAAGCCAAACGCGCCGAACAGGCACAAGACGGTTTTTCATCGTGGGGGCTCTATAGCGAGCTTACTGGCGGCGATGAATCTTTCTCACTTGGCATGTCCTATGACGGCAAAGACCGCAAAATTATGCTGGACGGAGACATTGTGGAACACCAAACAGACCTCACGCGCCTCGGTCATATTGTATGGTTTACGCCAAGGTACGATCGTCTTTTCCATGACGGAGCTGCCCCGCGCAGAGACTTTTTTGATCGCCTTGTTTTTGGGCTATATCCAACACATGGCGCACTTATTAACCGTTATAAATCCCATATTAAAAACCGCCTTAAGCTGCTCAAAGAAAACGCGGATAGCGATTGGATTGGCGCTGAAGAGCATATGGCCAGCGAGCTTGCCTACCAGATTGCGCTCAACCGCAAAAATTATTTTGAAGCCCTTAGAGAAACCCTCTCTCTTGTAGAGCTTGACCTTGAGTGTCCTCTCCACAAGTTTATTTTGGAAGGCATGGAAGCCTGTGATATTGCAGGTAAATGGCAAAGCCACAGAAAGCGCGACAGCATTTACCAAAGCACACACTTTGGCACCCACCGTACAGATGTAATTGGCACATTCCTGCCCGCAGGCAACAAACTGAACCGTACATCTACTGGACAGCATAAAAAAGCTCTTCTTGATGTTCTGCTTGCCCATGCAGAGCTCCTACATAAAGAAAAAGGCAACGCCCCTCTTATTTTGCTGGATGAATTTGTGGCTCACCTTGACGCTGACAATAAAAACATGATGCTTGAAGCTCTTACAAAATATGGCGCTCAAATTTGGATGACTGGTACTGAAAAATCTGCCTTTGCCGGTATTTCAGACGCCCTTTTTTGTAAAGTTGAGAACGGCCTTGTGTCTATTGACTAACTTTTAGGCATTTCTGCCTGTTTTTCATATGTTTTTTGCTTTTTTAAGGGTAGTTTCTCGCTCTTTATGCTATATTTTTAGCCTATAAAGAACCCTCCATTACACAAGGGATAAAAGAACAATGACAGATATGGCGACAACAATGACAGATACACCCAAAGTTCCAGTGAACGACGCAGATTACGGTGCGGATTCGATTAAAGTCCTTAAAGGATTAGACGCGGTACGTAAACGCCCAGGAATGTATATTGGTGATACAGACGATGGTAGTGGTCTTCACCACATGGTTTACGAAGTTGTGGATAACGCCATTGATGAGTCTCTTGCTGGTCATTGTGATGACATTGTTGTGTCTCTTAATGCTGATGGCGGTGTATCTGTGAGTGATAATGGTCGTGGTATTCCAACGGATCTTCACCCTGAAGAAGGTGTAAGCGCCGCTGAAGTTATTATGACGCAGCTTCACGCGGGTGGTAAGTTTGATAATAATTCATACAAAGTTTCTGGTGGACTGCATGGAGTTGGTGTTTCGGTTGTAAACGCCCTGTCTGATTTTCTCTATATTGATATTAATCGCGGCGGAAAAACGTGGCACCAAGAATACAACATGGGTGAGCCAAAGTTTCCGCTAAAAGAAACAGGCACAACAGATGCGACAGGAACAAAAGTTACCTTCGTACCATCTGATAAAATCTTTGCGATTACAGAATTTTCTTTTGAAACACTCGAAAAACGCCTACGCGAACTTTCATTCCTAAACTCAGGCGTTAAAATCCGCCTGCAGGATCACCGTGAAGACGAAATGAAGGAAGTTGTTCTTCACTACGAAGGCGGCCTTGTTGAGTTTGTTAAACACCTCGACCGCAACCGTACCTCTGTTGTGGGAGAGCCTATCTACATGGAAGGCGAAAAGGACGGCGTTGGCGTTGAAATTTCACTCCAGTGGAACGATGGCTATCAAGAAAATGTTTTCCCATTCACAAACAACATTCCACAGCGCGATGGCGGAACACACCTTCAAGGTTTCCGTGCATCTCTTACGCGCCTTATTAATAACTACGCTAATGCGTCTGGTATGATGAAAAAGAACAAGGTTTCTCTGAGCGGGGAAGATGCCCGTGAAGGCCTAACCTGCGTTCTGAGTGTTAAAGTTCCAGATCCTAAATTTAGCTCTCAAACTAAAGATAAACTTGTTTCAAGTGAAGTCCGCGGACTTGTTGAGAACGTGATGGGCGATAAGCTTGCTGAGTTCTTCGAAGAAAACCCAGACTTTGCCAAAACAATTGTTCAAAAAGTTGTAGAAAGCGCAACAGCGCGTGAAGCTGCCCGCAAAGCGCGTGAAATGACACGCCGTAAAAGCGCACTTGATGTGGCCAACCTGCCGGGTAAACTTGCGGATTGTTCTTCTCGCAAGCCTGAACTTTGTGAACTTTACATTGTAGAGGGAGACAGTGCGGGTGGTACAGCCAAGCAAGGCCGTGACCGTAGCTTCCAAGCGATTCTTCCACTTCGTGGTAAAATTCTAAACGTTGAGCGTGTTCGCTTTGACCGCATGATTCAGAACGAAGAAATTGGTACACTTGTTAAAGCCCTTGGTACAAGCATTGGTAATGATGAGTTTGATATTGAGAAGCTTCGCTACCACAAAATTGTCATCATGACCGATGCCGATGTGGATGGCGCACACATTCGTACGCTTCTGCTTACATTCTTCTACCGCAACCTGCCTGACCTTGTTGAAGCAGGAAACCTATTTATTGCACAGCCGCCACTTTACCGCGTGGCAAAAGGTAAGAGCGTTGTTTATATCAAAGATGATATGGAACTCCAGGAATACCTTTCAACACTTGCGCTTGATAGCGCCGTGCTTACACTTGCAAACGGTGAACAGCGTAGCGGACAAGACCTAACTGATACCTTCCACACCGCTCAGAAAATTTCTGGCTATGTTCAAACGATTCAGAACAGTGTGCGTCTTGGCCTTAACAAGCACTTTACATATAGCCTTATTCAGGCAGGTGCTGACGCGACAAGCTTAAAGACTCAAACAGACGCAGAAACTCTTAAAGGTCGCCTTGTAAGCATCCTTAATGAAACAGAAGCCAGTAACGAGCAGTGGGACCTAACTGTTCAGGCATTTGAAGCAGATGGATTCCAAATTGTGTGCTCTCGCCAGAAAGAAGGCCTTACAGAAACAATGAACATTACGCCAAACCACCTAGACAGAGCTAGCATGCGCGGCCTTGTTAAAATG
>JAPKEQ010000119.1 GCA_028821995.1 Alphaproteobacteria bacterium | reverse complement strand
CCTTGAAACGCAGTATAAAGAGGCAAGAGGCTTTTTTGTTAAGGATTTGAGAAAGATCACAGACGGTAGTTTTAAAGCTAAAATTCTTCAAGTACGTAATGATGAACAAAGTTCCATTTTCATTGAGGATAGAGATTCATTCAAGGTTGAAACAATTGGTGATGGTCGTAATTTGGACGATGTTGTTTATAAGGTAACCTTAAGAGGGCTTACGCAGTATATTATTGGTGGTACTGTTGTTGAAGCTGTTCCTGTTCAAATTCAAATGAAACTTTTGCCATCGTTTATTGGAAGAGACAATCCGTTTGGTTTTGTTCTAAAAGAATATAAAGCGCAAGAGATTAAGAATAAAAAATCGTGATAGCTCTTAAATTTAGAGGGAAGAATTTTATACTTGGTGCCTTGACGCTTTCTGCTATTGCACTTGGAACTTTTTCTGTTGTGCTTATTAAGCGTACAGAGGTTTTGCTTAAATCATTTGAAGATGTGCGTCGTGAAGGAAATGTTTATGTAAGTCCAGGCCCATATGGTGGGATTTATCAGGTCAATGAACGTTACCAAGATGTAAAATATTTTTCTAAATGGGTCGTTCGACAGCTTTATATGTATAGTGATGAGGGTTTAAGAAAGCAATATCTTCAGGTACAACCCTTTTTGTCTCCAGAACTCCTTGTGACTGCTGATCATCATTATTTAAGCCTTATTCAAAGAGAGAATGGTGTTAATAGCCATGTAGCTATAGACCATTCTAAAATTGAAGTGGATGAGGTTCCAGCCAAAGAAAGGCACAGGCAGGGCGAAAAAGATTATTTTGTTATCATTTATGCTGATGTGCAAAAGGTGAGAAGCAAAGTTATGCAGCAACCCTCTTCTCTACAGATTACAATCCGTTTAAAACCTGTTACTATTACCAACAGTAATCCTTATGGGTTTATTATTTTGAATTATAAAGAACAAAAACAAGCGAAAATGGAGTCCTCTACATGATGCGTCTTATGCTAACTAAAACTTTGATTTTAAGTGCTTTTGTATTAGCATCTTTTTCGTCGTTTGCAGATGTAATAAAATGGTATGGTCCAACGCAAACAATGACGCTTGGTCTTTCTGATGTGGATATTTCACACGTAGAGTTCCCCGAAGAAATTACAAACATCACGATTGAAAATAGTGATTATGTCGATGTTCTTGTTGTTGAGGGATACGCAAACAGAGCTTTTCGTATGCGCTCACTCTTGCCTAAAATGGCAACGCGTGCCTTTTTAACAGGTGGTAGCGGGAATACTTATATTGTTATTTTAACAACGGATGTGCCGTACCGCTCGTTTGTGCGCATTGAGGACGGTAACCGTTTGAATGAAATTTCTCGCAAAGTTTCTAAAAAATTCAACACAACAGACCTGCTTCGTGCCATGTCTGAGGATAGCGAACTTCCAGGTGTAACTCGTGAAACACACGTGATTCCAAACTGGTTTAAGGGTGCTGGCCTTAGCTTTGAGCTGTCTGAGGTGTGGCAAACAGCAACCCTTACAGGGCTGGTTGTTCATGTGAAAAATGACTATCCTGTACCTAATGAAGTGAACTTGCCCGCGATCTCTCTTCCTAAGACAAGTGAGTGGGGAACTTTGCGTAAAGCAGCAATGGAAAATATGCGCCTTTCAGCAAAAGGAAAAGCCAATGACACAGGCATTCTTTATTTGATGTTTGCACGATAGAGGAAAGTTGTGTATACCTTTTGTCTCGATTTAAGGACAAGGTGAAATGAAATATATTCAAAAACCGATCATTTTCTTTCTGATTGCTTTAAGCATGATAGGGAAGAAAGCAGAAGCTTATGATAGTGCAGTTGCTTATCAGGCTTGGTATGTGCTCCATCAAATGGAAAAACAGGCCGCGATTCCTAAGGGTCTCCTTATGGCTATGAGTCTTGTAGAGACAGGGCAGGCAATGGAAGGCAGTATTCTTCCTTGGCCTTACACCATTAATACGAATGGCAAGACTCTGTATATGACAAGCAAAGATCTTCAGAAAAAATATCCGTATATGGAGCAAGCTGGTGTCCGCTCTATTAGTGTTTCATGGAAAGATACGTTAGCTCATAAGTACTCTCTAAGCGAATTTCGAGAGCGAATGAGCGAGTTCCCTTCTGATGCGCCACTTAAATTGAAAATTCACCCGTTTAGTAAGCGTTATAAAACTAAAAATGAGGCAGCAAGTGTTGCGAAGAATCTCATTGCCCTGGGGCATACAAATTTTGATGCAGGCCTTTTGCAGGTAAATTGGATGTATCATGGTGAAAATTTTAATCAAGTAGATCATGTGTTCGACCCATCTAAAAATGTAAAATATGCTGTAAATTATCTGAGAAAACACAAAAAGGACCGTGATTGGTGGCGTAGTGTTGGTAGATATCATTCTGGAACTGAAAAATACGCGAAGCGATATATTGAAAACGTGTGGGAAATGTACCAAAAGGTACATAGGCTACCGAGCGTTTAGAGTTTTTTATGCTGAACCTTTCAAAACAACAAGAGCAAGCAATACAGCACCAAGGGCATAATCTTGTTTTGGGTTCTGCTGGTACTGGAAAAACGACTGTGCTCTGCAAAAGAGTCCAGCACCTTCTTGATCAGGGCATTGAAGCCCGCGACATTGCTGTCGTTCTTTTTACTTATAAAGCCTGTTCACATATTAAGCTAGCTCTTCAAGAGTGTTTTGGTGAGCGCGCAGAGCACGTTACCGTTGTTACACTAAGAGACTTGTGTCTTGAAACGCTGAAAAATCTTGAACTTGATGAAGCTATTGCTGATGGGCAAGATATGAGGCGTATTTTAAGATACGCAATGAAAGATATTGAATTTTCAGGCACAGTTAAGGAAGCTGAGCATATTATCCGCAGATTTTATGGCATGTCGCACGATCCTCAGGAAAATGAGCGTCACGCTGATTTGTATTTTGCCTATAAAGGTTTCATGAAGCAGTATGACCTGATTGACCGTTTTGCTTTAATTCATAAATCGTTAAGCCTTATTGATAGTGGTGAAGCGATGAAGGTGCCTTATAAGCATATTTTAGTGCCTCATGCTCACGAAGCAACACCAGCGCAATTGCTTTGGCTTCTTTCTCACGAAAATTCTGCAGAGCTTACATTTTTTGCTGATGATAACCAGCAATTGTTTGCTCATGATGGCGCTGTGGGTGCAAATGTTATCAAAACAGTGACAGAAGAGCATAAATTTAAACTGTTCCGCCTTGAAACAAACTTTGTGCAAGAGCAAAATATTGGCCACATGGCAGAAAATTTTGTAGCAGGCGCGAAGGGGTATGTTCAAAAGAAGGTTCAG
>JAPKEQ010000118.1 GCA_028821995.1 Alphaproteobacteria bacterium | reverse complement strand
ACCTGAAATGACCCAGGAGCAAAAAGCAAGCGACGGTGTTGTGAAATGGCTTTTTAAACTTCATGATGGCCATGAAGTTGAAACTGTATTTATTCCGGAAGATGAACGCGGCACGCTCTGTGTTTCTTCTCAGGTGGGCTGTACGCTCACTTGCCGTTTTTGCCATACAGGCACGCAGGCGCTGGCCCGTAACCTTACGGCTGCAGAAATTCTTGCGCAGGTGTATGTTGCAAAACGCCAACTTGGTGAATGGCTTGGCAACAAACGTAAAGTGACGAACGTTGTGTTTATGGGGATGGGTGAACCGCTTTATAATACAGACAACGTGATTAAATCCCTTAATGTACTCATGAGTGAGAATGGCTTTAACATTAGTAGCCGCAAGCTGACAGTCTCTACATCTGGCGTGGTACCTGATATCGCTCGTATTGGCGAACTTGGTGTAAACTTAGCTGTATCTTTGCATGCAGCAGATAATGAAACCCGTACCAGCATTATGCCGATTAACAAAAAATACCCTGTAGAAGACCTTATTGAAGCCGTGCGTGCTTACCCCCTTAAAGGGCACCGCCGCATCACATGGGAATACGTGATGCTCAGTCATACCAATGATACAGCTGAGCATGCACATGCCCTTGGTCAGCTCATTGAAGGCATTCCATCTCTTGTAAACATGATTCCATTTAACCCATGGCCGGGTAGCCCGTTTGAGCGCAGCAGTAACAACCGCATGCATGATTTTGCACGTGTGCTTAAACCTTACTCTTGCGATGTTACATTGCGTAAAGCGCGCGGAGAAGACATTCTAGCGGCTTGCGGGCAGTTGCGTAGTGAGTCCTCTAAAGGAAAAAACACCGTATCAGTCCAATACCCCTCTGTAATTGCAGAATATGGCAGTGATGCCCAAAAGGTAAAAGTGGCTATTGAGAATGAGGGATAAGCCCTGCAATAAGTAGCATTGCTGTTACACACACAACAAAGGCGAGGCCCATGGTAACATTGGCCTCTTCTTTTTTGCCAATAGCCTTATAAAGAAGCGTTGCCCAAATAGGTGCAATCATCGCAATGGCTGTTACATATGCAGGGTTAGAAGTCAGCATCATGGCTGTGCCTTTGGTAAGGCCGCCAAGAACCAAAATAAAAGCCACCAACATGCCAAAGACCAGATGGTGCTTACTTACTCTTGCAACAGATTCCAGATTCTTCTTTTGCTTAAAACCAAGAAACAGAATGGCCAAAACTGCCATTAACCCACTTTGAAACCAAATATATGTCACAACAGCGTGCCACGTCCCCACACTATCCATAGAGAGCTTATTAAATATATCTACAAGAGGGCTAACACAAATGACGGGCAATAAATAAAGAAAGGCCTGTTTAGAAATAGTGCAGTGCCTTAAGCGAGATAATGCATAAGCTCCTAGCGCAAGGCATGTCAGTATACCCACCATATGATACGGGTAACTTAAAACCAAGGCACGCTGGTCTGAGGAAATAGCAAGCCAGCCGAGAAATACAAGCACAAGAGATACAGGCTGAAGGCGCAGCGTTACACCGCCACCAAAACGCGAGGCGCTTTCAAAATTTCTTGCATCTGTTACCGCAGCAAAAACTGCATTACATGTCACAAACAAGTAGAATAAAGGGTTTTGCGGCATATCAATAAACCACATAACAGGTGTCATGATAATAAAGGGCCAAAATCCACGCCAAACAAGCATCACCGCGCCCGGAAGTTTTGCCCATTCATTAATCATGGTAAAGCCTGCCCTAATAAAGCTAAATACAAGAGCTGGCATAATCCAAGTGAGCATTGTTTACTGATCTTTCTTGACTTTACAAACATGAATACGTATACAAAATCTAATTTATATCTTCTACCCTTCCCTTTCTATCATACAAGGAGCCCTCCTCATGAGGTTTTCATTGAAACGTACCCTTCTCCCCCTTGCCCTTGGTGCATCTTTGCTACTGGGCGCTTGCGGCGAAAGCGAAAAAGAAAAGCTTCAACGCGAACTTGCTGAACTCAACGAACAAATTTCTGCCAATGTTTGGATACTTGAAGAACAAAACGCTGAAATGGGAAATTTTGAAATACGTAAAGTCGCAATAATGTCTTCCATTGCTGTGGCTGAAAGGTTTCAAGCAAAGCTTATGGCTTCTATTGCAGAACTTGAAGAGCGTGAAGCAAACCTTAGCGGCGAGCAAACAGCCCAATTGGCAGAACTGAACGCTTCAATTGAAAGTAAGGCAACTGCAGTCGCAGCTCTCACGACTCAAGTAGAGCAGCTCAATACGCAACTTGCTGAACTACAAACGATGAAAGCTGCAGAAGCTGAATTCTTTGCGCGCGCAAAAGTGATTGCCCCCAGCGAGGAAAACGGCGCCGTCACAGTTCATAAGTTCAAACTCAAGGCTGGTAAATCCACACGCACCTATGTGCGGATTATCAACTGGGAGCGCGAGCTCATTATTTATCATGACCGCAGCGATGCAGCTATGGTCAGTATCAGCTTTAAGCAGCTTGGTGGGTCTCCTTCAGCAAGTGAACATGGTTGGGTAGAACCCACGATTCAACGCTTTGACGCGGCTGATTTTAATACAGGTCAAATCATTGACTGGGATACTGGCGTGATTCTTGACTATTCAGATGATGCTGGAGGTGATGAGAATAGCGGCCTGCTCCTTAGCACGTTTGCTGATCAGCCTGAAGCTTATCAGGCTCACCTGACAGAACTGGAAGCAGAACTTGGCGTAGAGATAGCCAAAATGGCAGAGACAAACAATAGCAACCAAGTACAAGAGACTGAAACCACGAGTGATAGTTTCCCTATATTGGCGGCTTTTGGGTTTATCTTGTTATTCTTCGGAATCATCTTAGGCCTGTTTGCAGGGTCACCTTTTGGACTGCTTATAGCTGGTTTTGGCGTAATCATGCTCATTAGTTCTTAACCCAATCCTTCCTCATCGAAAAATTACCTCTCCCATACATGGGGGAGGTTTTTTCTTTCATTTTAAGCAAATTGGCTCAAAAAGAGTCACATTAATCAGATAGCAAAAACCAATAACTCCAATTGAATCAATATCTCACCATACAGCTTCTACTTAATTGTCCCAATTTAGAACACAACATGATTCAAAATACATCACACAACCCACTCTTACAAACTGTATTTAATCTTAACAATTACAGATTGCAGATAAATGTACACATTCTATAATGGCTAGAAAGCATTGATTTTTAAAACAAATTTAAATTTTCTCTTTTCATCAGACATTAATTGAAGTATAGTCACCTTTCGAATTGGCATTCAGATTGCGCCTTCTTTTTCTACAAGAGGAAGAGAAGGAAGAAGAACATGCCCAAAATAACAAGGAGACTTATGCCA
>JAPKEQ010000034.1 GCA_028821995.1 Alphaproteobacteria bacterium | reverse complement strand
ATAGCGGAGCATCCAGAGCGCCGTAATGAAATGATTCAAATAGCTGGTGGCAGCACAACTGTGCCTCAAGTATTTGTGGATGGTAAGCATTTGGGTGGTAATGATGATGTGCAAGCGTTGCACCAGCGCGGGCAGCTTCAGCCTCTCCTTTAATGCTTATGATGCGTAAAAATCCTTTAAATGTCATTAAAATGCTTATAAAGCCTTGCATTTACGAGTGGGATGGTGCATAAGCAATGTGCATTTTATAAAAATGAACCAGATATTTTGAAAGTGAGGTGAAAGAGTATGGTCCGCATTGATGTTCGTGAAAACGATGTCGAGCACGCACTACGTAAGCTTAAAAAAGCGATGAACCGCGAGGGTATCATTCGTGAAATTAAGTTCCGTCGTCATTACGAAAAGCCTTTTGAAATTAGGCAGCGTAAAAAGCGTGAGGCGGAGCGTCGAATTCGTAAGTCTGAATCACGTCGCCCTAGCTAGACACTTTCTTAAAAGCACCCCAAGCGGGGTGCTTTTTTTTAATAAAAACAATTTGAAATGATTGATTTGGTTTCCAAAAATCATTTCTTATCACTCACACACAGCAGGGTACATATTGCTCTTAAAAATGTCTTTTGAAATTTCAAAACGCTAAGCAAGTCAGCTCCAATTCATTTCTAAATTGTTTTACCTGTGACAGTTGAAAAAAATGCGCTCACATGGTACAAATAAGCTCATAAAAATGAGGCCTTAAAAAGATATGAATTTACAAAACCCACGCGGAACATATGACGCCCTTCCTGAAATGTCAGAGCGTCTTCGTTTTATTGAAAATACAGCAGTTGAAGTTTTTAGACGTTATGGCTACGGAGAGATCCGTACACCTGTATTTGAGCATATGGATGTTTTTGCTCGTAATGTAGGAGATAGTACAGATATCGTCAGCAAAGAGATGTACGTGTTTGATGATCGTGGCGGCGATAAAATGGCCTTGCGCCCTGAGGGGACAGCGGGCGTTGTACGTGCTTATTACTCAAATGGCCTTAAGCAAAACTTACCTCTTAAGCTTTGCTATGCGGGCATTCCAGTATTTCGTTATGAGCGTCCACAAAAAGGACGTTACCGCCAGCACCATCAAGTGGGTATTGAATGTTTTGGCTTTAACGGCCCGGCTGCTGATGTGGAAACTATTGCAATTGGTTTTGCACTTCTCAAAGCGCTTGGCATTGATGATGGCCTGTATGTGACTGTAAATAGCCTTGGTAGCAAAGAAGATCGCGTGAAATATCGTGAAGCTTTGGTGGCTTATTTTGAGCCGCATTTTGAAAAACTTTCAGCTGATTCAAAAGAGCGTCTGCACAAAAACCCGCTGCGCATTTTGGATAGTAAATCTGAAAATGACCGCGCATTACTTGGTGATGCACCAAAACTTGAAGATTACTTATCTGAAGAATCTAAAGCGCATTTTGCAGATGTAAAAGCCGGCCTTGATGCATTGGGTCTTCCTTACAAGTTTGACGGCACACTTGTGCGTGGACTTGATTATTACACGCATACTGTTTTTGAAATTCACAGTGATAAGCTTGGCGCACAAAGCCAGGTGATTTCTGGCGGACGCTATGATGGTCTTGTTGAGCAAATGGGTAAAGATAGCGTGGCCGGCGTTGGTTTTGGATCTGGCACAGAGCGCCTTGAAGCGATTATGCGCGAAATGGATATGAAACGCCGACCTGTGAGCTTTATTGCAATGGGTGAGGGCACAACAGTTGAAGCGCTTCGCCTTGCAGATAAGCTTCGCGCCGTAGGTCTTTACGCAGATGTATCGCTAGATGGTGGAAGTTTTAAATCTCAAATGAAACGCGCGAATAAGTTGAATGCTTGCTATAGCGTTATCATTGGTGAAGACGAAATGAAATCTGGCGAGTATCAACTCAAAGATATGGACTCTGGCGAACAGCATAGCCTTCGTCCTGATGACCTTATCTCTTATCTCACAAGAGCTGGGAAGTAATTCATGTCTGGCGGATTTGTTATTGGACTTGATCATCACAAGGCTCCGCTTGAGCTGCGCGAACGCGTGGCTGCGGTGAGTGATGATATGCTCCTTGATACGATTCCGCCTCATGTAAGTGCAATGGTACTTTCTACTTGTAACCGTTATGAAGTTTATACAGCGCCAAGCGAAAACTGGTGCGCAAGTATGGTGCCTTACCTTCTTTCTGAGCGTTCAGGTATTCCAGTGGATGAGCTTCGGCCTGCCCTGTATCAGCGTCACGGTAAGGACGCTATACGCCATGGTTTTGCTGTAGCGGCATCGCTTGAATCTATGGTGGTGGGCGAGCCTCAAATTCTTGGTCAAATGAAAACGGCTTTTTTAAAGTCTCGTACAGCTGGCCGGACAGATAGTTATCTGAGTCGTTACCTTGAAAGTGCACTGCGCGTTGGTAAACGTGTGCGCCATGAAACTGAACTTGGTAAAGGTAAATTATCTGTTGCAAGTGTAGGCGTGGATGTAGCGAAAGATATTTTTGGAGACCTTAAAAATTGCTCTGTGCTGCTTGTTGGTGCCGGTGATATGTGTGAAGCTGCAGCGCTTCATGCTAAAAATAAGAAGGCTGGTAAAATTCGCGTCGTGAACCGAACGCTTTCTAAGGCGCAAGTGCTGGCTGAAAAAGTTTCAGGTGAGGCTTATGCGCTCGAATCTTTAGAAGATATGCTGGCAAAATCTGATGTGGTTATTACCTCTACATCAAGTGAAGTGCCGCTTATGACAAAAGCAATGATGAGCCGTGTACTCAAAGCGCGTAAATATAAACCAATGTTGCTTGTGGACCTTGCTGTGCCGCGTGATGTGACCGCAGATGTTGAAGAGCTTGACGGCGTATATGTTTATGATATGGACGCGCTTGCCAGCGTGGTGAAAGCATCTGAGAAAAAGCGTGCTGATATTATGAAAGATGCATGGCAAATTGTTGATGATGAAACATCATCTTTTGTTACGTGGAGCGAAAGCCGTCAAAAGGTACATATGATGAGCCATTTGCGCGGACATGTTGAAGAGGTGCGCCGTGAGGTTCTTACAAAGCTTGGCGGGACGCCAGAGGCGGAAGAGGCCACGCGTTTGTTTATGAATACGCTGCTTCATAAACCAAGTAAAGCTGCGCAAAGCGCTCAGGTAGAGACGACTGATATTGAAAAAATCATTGAATTTATGACGGGCGATAAATGCCCACGTCAAAAAGAGTTATAGAAGAGAGAAGGAAGTACACATGAACTTAATGCCACGTTTAGAGCAGCTTGAAAAGCGCCACGAAGAACTATCTCACCTTTTGGGGCAGCCAGAGGCAACCAACGATATGGATCAGTTTACAAAGTTTAATAAAGAGTACGCGGACCTTACGCCTATTGTTGAGGCTTTTGGTGCTTATAAGGGCCTTCTTTCTGAAAAATCTGATCTTGAAGCGATGCTTTCTGATAAAGAGACGGATGCAGATATGAAAGAAATGGCGCAAGAAGAGTATAATGCTGTACTTAAAGCGATTCCAGAATCTGAGGAAAAGCTTAAAATTCACCTTATTCCAAAAGATGCAGATGATGACCGTAACGTTATTATTGAAGTGCGTGCGGGTGCTGGCGGCGATGAAGCAGCATTATTTGCCGGGGATATTTTCCGTATGTACGCACGCTTTGCTGAAGTGCATGGCTGGAAAACTGAAATTCTTGAGGAATCTGCTAACGAAACAGGCGGTTACAAAGAAGTTGTTGCGCAAATTAATGGTGCAGGCGTATATGCGAAAATGAAATTTGAGTCTGGCGTGCACCGTGTACAGCGTGTTCCTGAAACAGAATCTCAAGGGCGTATTCATACCAGTGCAATTACAGTTGCTGTTCTGCCAGAGGCAGAAGAAGCTGATGTAAACATTGAAGCAAAAGATCTGCGTACTGATACTTACCGTGCAAGTGGATCTGGCGGTCAGCACGTGAACACGACAGATAGTGCTGTACGTATTACTCACCTGCCAACAGGTATTGTGGCCCAGTGCCAAGACCAATCTTCTCAGCATAAAAACCGTGACAGCGCGATGAAAATGTTAATTGCCCGCGTGCATGATGCTGAACGCGAACGCCTTGACCAGGCCCGTAGTGCCGACCGTAAAAGTCAGGTGGGAACCGGCGATCGTAGTGAGCGTATTCGTACCTATAACTTCCCGCAAAGCCGTGTGACAGATCACCGTATTAATCTGACGAAGCATAACCTTGATGAAATTCTTTCAGGCGAAGGGCTTACGGAAGTTGTGGAATCTTTAACAACAGAAGACCAGGCACGTAAGCTGGCTTCTATGGCAGAAGATACGGCATAAACCTTATGCAAAATAAAGTTTCTCATACTTTTGAAAGTGCCTTGAAATATGGCACTTCTCAGCTATTAGAAGCAGAAATACCTAACCCCTCACTTGATGCAGCTGTTCTTTTAGAATATGTCACAAACTATTCTAAGGTTGAGCTTATCATTCATTCTAAATCTGAAATGAGCGCAGCCCTTTTTAAGCTTTATGATGACTTACTTATACGCCGCACAAGCCATGAGCCAATTGCTTATATTACGGGCGAAAAGGAATTTTGGAGCCTTAAACTTAAAACTCACCCTAATGTACTCATTCCAAGGCCAGATACAGAAACGCTTGTGGCAGCGGTTGTGGCTTTATTTACAGATAAGAATATTGCATTTCAGTTTGTAGATGTAGGATGCGGCACAGGGGCAATTGCACTCAGTATTCTTAAAGAATTCCCAAACGCAAAATGTATAGCGGTGGATATTAATCCTGATGCAAGGGCTCTGACTTTGGAAAACGCAAAATCCCATGGCCTAGAGAACCGTCTTACTATAACTGATAAACCTTGGCTTGATGGCATTACGGATCCTGCTGATATGATTCTCTCAAATCCGCCATATATTACAACGGCTGAGATGGCTGAGCTTATGGCTGATGTGAAAGATTATGAACCCCACCTTGCTCTTGAAGCTGGTGATGATGGGCTTGAAGCTTATAAGGCTTTAGTACCTGAACTTAAAACTAAGTTAAAGTGCGGTGGATTGGTTCTTTTTGAAATTGGAATGAAGCAAGCTGCAGATGTGGTATGCTTATTGAATAAAGAAGGCATGGCAGATGCGCATGTCTTGAAAGACCTTGCTGGCATGGACCGAGTTGTCGCTGCTGTAAAGCCAGAACAAGAATAAGAACGAAAGCAAATAACTCATGGCATTAAAACAAATTCTGATGGCCTCTTTTTTAGGTGCATCTGTGCTTGCGCTTTCTGCATGCCAAAAATCAGTCCCAACAGGTAAGATAAAAGCCATTGCACCTTATACATTTCATGTTACAGAGTTTACAGATGGTAGAGAAGAGCATGCAACAATGCTTTCTTCTCTCAAATATGGCGACGCATATCCATTTAAACCTGTACGTATTTCTGAATTTTTAACAGAAGTAATGAATGTTGATCTTTTTGCATATGAAGCAGCGCATTTGGATATGCACCTTGTTGACTATGCTTCAATAAAAGGACCTAAAGATTATACGCTATCATATGTTCTTGATGTTGTTGTAAGACGTGCTAAAACAGGCGAAGTAATGGTAAAAGATAGCTATATTTGCCGTGAAGATGGCAGAGGTGGATTTCAAGCTGCTGAAACATTAAGTGAAGTATCAGAAGGTAAAAGACCCACGGGGCAAGATGAGAAAATTTGGAACCGCCTTGAGAAACAATGTATGATGGGCGTTGCAAATAAACTTGCGATTGGGGTGCTGGCTTGGCACAATACAAAACTCGCAGAGAAATAAGAAAAAGAAAGCAGTAAAGATATGCCTTTATATCGTAATTTTATTTTAGCTTCAGGAATAGCCCTTACTTTAAGTGGGTGTCTTATGACAATTCCGGGAACAGACCAAAAGCTTTTTGGGGCTGGTGGCTTTAAAAAGCAGCTTTCATTTTCAGATCTGAGAGGTGTTGAAAGTGCTATGAAAAGCGAACCTTTTGATATTCGTTTAATTCGTTACAGCGATGAGCGCCCAGCTTCTAATATGGTTGAGCTCACAACAGATGATATTATCTATGAATACAATAATGATGATTTGACTCAGGGTGTGGATGTTCGTTTACCTGGCCTTGTGCAAAGTCACTTTAATTTTGGTGTAAGAAACGATCGTTTTTACACAGTTGAAATGACGCTTAAGCATTTTAGAAACTACATTCAAACGGGAACCTTCCTTACAACACGTTTTGGGAGCTATGTCAGCGAGATTGAAGTTGAAATGCTTGTGCGTGATATGAACAGCAATGTTCTTTTTAGAGATACATACCCAAGTGAATATGTCATAAAGCGTCCGGCTGTTGATGGCCGTCACCCTGGCGAAAAGCACGATCGTAAAATGATGCTGAAAACGATGAACGAAGCAGTGAAACGTGTGTCTTATCGCACAGTTTGGGATGTTCGTAACTGGCATCATGGTAAATATCCAAAGCATATCGAGGCCCGTACGCCAGTTGATAGTGCTGATGGCATTTACCAAGAATCTTACTAAAGTTTAAAAGAAGAGAGGCAAACCTTTATGAATTATATAGAGGCACGTAAAAATATGGTGGAGTGTCAGCTTCTGCCTAATAAGCTCACAAGCCCAAATTTGATTGATGCTTTTGCATCTGTTCCGCGTGAAGATTTTGTTGCGCAAGAAATGAAGCCTGTGTGTTATATGGATGATTATGTGGCAAGTGGTTCGGAGAGATCTCTGTTTCCGCCCCAAGTTCTGGCTCAACTTCTTCAAGGCCTTGATATCCAAGCTGAGCATAAGGTTCTTGTTGCAGCCTGTGGAACGGGTTATAGCTGTTCTATTATACGCAAAATTACGCCACATGTTTGGGGGCTTGAGGATAATGAAGAACTGCGAGATATTTCTCGCCACATGTTTGGCGGAAAGGGCGCAGACACAATTCATTGGGTGAAGGGTGCAGCTCAAAAAGGGAATAAGAAAGAAGCGCCTTATGATCGTATTCTTTTAGATGAACCTGCGGATGTAATTCCAGAAGATATTAAATCTCAGCTCAAAGATGGCGGAAAAATTGCGGCTGTTGTGAAAGGGGCTGATGGACTTATGGAAGCAACAATCCTCACACGCTCAGGTAAAACATTCTTTACAGAAACGCTGTTTGAAACTCATGGAATATCTTATGAGCCTTTTAAAGAGGAAGAGAACTTTGTTTTCTAAAGCATAGAAGCCAAAAAAGAGCCCCTTTATGGGGCTCTTTTTTTAGGAGGCGCTCTATTGGTTATAAGCGCTGATGCTAATAGGTGGCTGAATTTGGTCGTAAATACGGTAGTACCATTCTTTAATGGGTAAGTTACCGGGGTAATCAAATTTACGTGTTTGGCCAGGGTATACGCGGCCAGGCAATAAAAGTTTACATTCAGGGTCTTTAGGTTTTCCGCTTTCGCAGAAATCCTTAACACGCATAAAATCAACAGAGGTGTTACCTTCGTTTATAATCGTAATTCCTGTTTCATCACGCTCCCATCTAAACTTAGGAGAAGGGTTTTTAGGTGAAACAAGAACAAGCATGCCTGTTGTTTGAAGCAGGTCTAAACCAAATGCGATTTTATCTGTGACTTCATTGTCAATAATTTCAATGGCCTTAGGGTGAAATGTAACACGGTACACTTTTTCTTCATTATCTAAAGGTTTTGTATATACAAGACGAATAAGCCTATTTTCTTGCGCCCTTAAAGGAAACACATTCGGTGCCATAAGGAAATCCGATGTATCTTCGGTTCGGGCATCTGGCATGTTTTTATTAAATTCCTGCTGAATTTTAACCGTAACATTGAAGTCTTTTTTAGGATACCTGTTAGAAACTTTTACATTTTGGATCGGGCGTTCGCCTGAACGAAAGTAACGCTGTACACCATCAGGAGCAATTTGTGCGAGTGATGGGAGAGAAGTTAATGTCATAGCGCACATAAAGGCAGCGCCAAGAGCATGTCTTTTATTCATTTTTATTTCCTCTTGCCAATAAATCTTTTTTAACAGAGTATATCAATACTCATAAAAATCCAATCTTTCCTTTTTTCTCATTAAGAGGTTTTCCAATGTATGTACCCAAGCATCTTAGAGCTGATGTTTTGTGGAAGAACATGAAGGTCGGTAAAAGAGAAACACATCTTTATCTTACAGGCGGTGGCGCACTTGGCTCTTTTCAGGCTGGTCAGCTTATCAGTTTGCTTCTTGGCGCAGAGGCTGTAAAGCTTCTCTCCTTGGAAAGGGCTGAAAGTTTTCTTTCTGGAGCAGATGAAATGCAAGATATCTTGAAAGCTATGCCGGAAGATTGGTTTAAGCTTTCGTCTCTTTCTGGAGTAAGTGCTGGCGCTTGTAATTTAGCAATCCTTGGCACCTATCTTTCAGAAGGGCAAGGCAAGCTAAACCGGCTTAAGGCAGCAGTGCATTTGATTATATTCTGGCTTAAAGATGTACCATCAATGCCAAGTCAGTTGTTTTATGGCCGCTTTTATGCGATGGGAAAGCTCCCAACAAATATGAAAAGCTGGCTCAGTTACATGAACCTTATGACAAAACCTGTACCAGCAGAAATTAACCCTATTATTCATGCTGTAGAAAAACATGCAGACTTTGATAGAATTCGTACCAGTTCAATGCCTATGTACGTAGCTGTAACAGATGTTATAAGTGATAGCCCGCTCATTCTCACGAATCAAAATTTAGATGCGCGCATGATTGCAGCATCTGGAGCTATTGAGGAATGGGGTATGCAAGCCGTTGATGGTTTGGGTGAAGGAGCCTATCATCATAATCCTTATATGCCATTTTTATATGATGATAAGGAACGTAGTGATAAAGATCCTGAATGTGCTTTGCTTCTTCGTTTGGATCACGGTCTTGTTGCTCCTAAGAAGCGAACGTCTGAAACACGAATGGCAGCTTCAGCAGTGAAGATGTTTCATGCCCCTGTAAAACGGGATATAGATCTAATTCGCCGTAAAAACAAAAAAGAGGGGCGCGTGCTTCGCTTGTTTGAATCAGGCCTGAAGCGTAGCCATAAGTTTAGCCCTGAAGATAAAGCAGATACGAGCGCTGAATTTTTGAGCAAAGCTTTGGCCATGGGCCTTGCAGAAGGCATAAAACTTTTAAATGGTATGCCATATAAGCGTATTTAAATCGATAAAACACCGCAGAGAAATCTGCGGTGTTTTGCTTTTTGGGCAGAATCTGGGTACACTGCGCCAGATTGAATTTGAAAGGAAAGCCATCTTATGCAGCATAAAACGCTCTTTGTTTTTGATATTGAAACCATTCCAGATACAGACGCTGTCTATAACCTCACAGGTTCTGAGGAAAAAGATGTGCCCAAACTACGCGAAGAGCTTGAAGAGTATCATCTTGGGGTCACCAAGGGAAACAACGCTTTTCCGCGTCAGCTGTTCCACCGTGTTGTTGGCATTAGCTTTGTTGAAGCCGAAATTGAACGCGAGCGCGTGGGTAACCAAACATTTGAGAGCTATCATCTCAAAGATGTGCGTAGTGGCGGTACAGAAGAAAGCTCAGAAGAAGAGCTGGTTAAGGGCTTTTTCCAGTACATGGCGCGCAATACGCCAAGGCTTGTGAGCTATAACGGGCGCGGATTTGACCTGCCTGTTCTAAAATACCGTGCAATGAAACATGCCATTAGTGCGCCATGGCTACACCAAAGCGGTGATAAATGGAACAGCTATACCAGCCGTTACAGCCCTGATTGGCACTGCGACCTGATTGAAGTCCTTTCTGATTATGGTGCATCAGCCCGTTCAAAACTGAATGAAGTCTGTTCTATCCTTGGTTTTCCTGGAAAGTTTGGCGCAGACGGCTCTAAAGTTTCTGAAATGTTTGATGATGGTAAGGTGGATGAAATTCGCCATTACTGCGAAACAGACGTTTTGAACACATATCTTGTGTACTTGCGCCAACAGCATCACACTGGTGTGCTCACAAAAGAGGGCTATAATGCTTCTATAAGTGCCATTATCCGCTTTATTGAAACCGAAGGTGAAAAAAGACCTTACCTTCTGGAGTTTATGGAAGCATGGAATGACGCTTGTGATGGTAAATTTTTAATGGATTAAACGAGAAAAGGGGCTTGAAAAGCCTCTTTTTTATACCCATACTTAATACATCTCGTATCTGACCTTATCCCTTTTTTGCGCCAGCATTCTTGTTGGTTGGGGCTGTAGGTAGCGAGTTTTCTGAAACGGGCACTCGCCCTATATCTCAAAGGAGGTCAGCTATGACTGATCAAACTCAATCTTCCAACTGGGTGGATGCATCCACCCTTCCTGTCACTCGTCACGTAGAAGTCGCGACAGTCGGCGTGCTGACAATGCACCCGAAATTTGGGCCTTGCGCCGTTTTTGCCATTGAGCGCAAAGGCGTGAAGTCAGGCTCGCTTGGCACGCCCTGCGTCATCTTTCCCACCGGTATGGTGGAAAAGGGCGAAGGTACTGCTATGGCAGCCGCGCGCGAATCCTTGGAAGAGCTGGGGATTCAAATCCCCGATAATCTCCCTGAAATTCGTTGCGACACACAGTATCGCAGCTTTGATGGCGGCCTGACTGCTACAAAGTATGTCATCCATTACTTTACGGTGGTTCTGCCGTGGGATGATGTTGTGGCGGCGCGTTCCCGCATGTCGCGGGAGTGGAAAAAGCTGATGGACCGTAAAGGGGTGTCGACCCCGGCAGCTCTTCAAAAAGAAGATCTGCGGCCTGAAGAGCAGTTTGAAACCTGCGGCATGGCCGTCATTCCCTTGGAAGGGCTGGATCTTGAAGGTACAGCGCATGTGCGCAGTGCAAAGTTTGCGACCTGTATTGCAAAAGGCTATGAGCCTAATGACTTTGCTGCGCAAGATGTGATCTTTGTTGGGGCCCACAGCCTCAGCAAAGCAGAGAGCCAGCGTTACCAATTTGAAAAGATTGGTGAAGGTGAACGGCTTCTCACCATGCCATATGCGCATCTGCACCATACCAAAATCCCGTATTTTTTGGAATACCTGGCGGCGCAACATGCTGCAAAGTCGGCATCTTAAAACGATTACCTCAAGCCCCCTTAATCGGGGGCTTGTTGCTTTTGTAAATAAGGATTACTATAGATGCTATGATAAATTCAAACCCTACATGTGCTGTTCTGCTGATTGGAGACGAACTCCTTTCAGGCAGAACCGAAGACGCGAACCTAAATTATATTGCTAAAAAGATGACCTCCCATGGGGTTGACCTTAAGGAGTGCCGCATTGTAGCGGATGAATTGGATGCTATTATTCCTGCTCTGAACGAGCTTCGGGCTAAATATACCTACGTTTTTACAACGGGCGGCATTGGTCCAACTCACGATGATATTACAGTAGAAGCTGTTGCTTATGCATTTGGCTTAGATATTTACAGGGATGAATCTGTCGTGAAAGCCTTTCATGATAGGAAAGGCGGCCTTGTGAACGAAAATACTCTCAAAATGGCAGACTTCCCAGTGGGGAGCACACTGATCCCGAATAATGTTTCGGTGGCACCAGGTTTTAATGTTGAAAATGTTTATAGTTTTGCAGGAATTCCTAGCATTATGCGCTCTATGCTTGATGGCGTAATGCCAACGCTTGAAAGTGGGGCAGAAGTGATTTCCAAATCAATTACCTCATTTGCAGGCGAAAGCCGTATTAGTGACCAATTTGAAGCGATTCAAAATGCTTACCCGCACCTGAGCCTTGGTAGCTACCCTTCCACGCAAGATGATAAATGGTGCACAACGCTGGTTGTGAGTGGAAAAGAGGAAGCAGACGTAGCCGCAGCCTTTGGTAAAGTTGTGGCGATGATTCAGGATACAAAAATAGAGATTATTGAAATTGTAGAATAGAGGAAAGCCTCTTTAATAGATAAAAGCTCCCTTTATGGGAGCTTTTATTCTGGTGGTCGTGGCCGGACTCGAACCGGCACTGGAAAGATTTTAAGTCTTCTATCTCTACCAATTGGATTACACGACCACCGGCTATTGGTGATAGCAATTCGTTACTCACGAACCGACGCCAATTTATACGAAAAGCAGGGCTTTGACTAGCGTAAATAGGAAAGATTTACTTATAAACGCAGAAAAGCCCCCTTTTAGGGGGCTTTTCAATGTCGATATTAGCTTTCAGGGGTAAACCCTTTCAGGCGTTCAAGGACATAATCCTTGGTGATGGTGATCTCTTCACCATCTTCAAATTCGCCGGTGTTGAAGTCATGCTCTTCCATAACACGGGTCAACATGGTTTTTAGGCCACGCGCACCAAGCTTACGCTTCTGAGACTGCAGGGCAATCTCTTCCAAGGCGTCCTCTTCAAAGGTGAGTGTTACATCATCCGCTTCATAGTAACGAATGAATTGCTTGATAATAGCGTTCTTAGGCTTGGTCAAAATGTTGACAAGGTCCTCCAGCTGCAGCGGGTCAAGAACCGCACGTACAGGCAGACGGCCAAGAAATTCAGGAATCATACCGAATTTCACCAAGTCATCAGTTGTAACCTCACTGTAGAAGTTCTCCATCCGAACATCAGCTTCAACTTGCTGTGCAGCAGCGCCAAAGCCAATGCCTTTTTTGTCAGAAGTGATACGAGCCTTTACAATGTCTTCAATGCGGGCAAATGCACCACTGCAGACAAAGAGAACGTTGCTGGTATCAAACTTAATGGTCTTCTTGCCGCCTTGTTGGCGAACAGTGATCTCCAGTTCGGTACCTTCAACCATCTTAAGGATGGCTTGTTGAACAGCTTCGCCGCCAACATCGCCACTACGGCCAGAGTTTTTGGCGATTTTATCAACTTCGTCAATATAGATAATACCCTTTTGGGCACGTTCTATATCGTCATCAGCTTCAGCGATCAGGCCAAGAACAATGTCTTCAACGTCCTTACCTACGTAACCTGCAGCGGTAAAGTCCGGTGCGTTACACTTATAGAAAGGGCGATCCAGAATACGCGCCAGGTTTTCCACCACATAGGTTTTACCCGTACCGGTGGGGCCCAAAATGAGGATATTGGATTTTTCAATCCGCTCATCAATAGGGGAAGCCTGGTTGATTTCTGAAATACGCATATGCTTGCCTGCGGCAGTCGCAATTGTTTTCTTCGCATTTTCTTGGCCAATAACATGTTCATCCAGCAGCTCCTTAATAGAGCGTGCGGAAATGATGCTGTCCAAAGAGATGGCAGAAGCAGACGTTGCCGTTGCATGTACATCAAAGCCAGCGGCTTTAGAAATAAGTTCAATACACTCATTACAGATGAAACCTTCACCTTTAACGAGCCCAGTAGAAGTCTGAACAGTAAACTCTCTTAGATAGAACAGTTTTTCAATACCCTCACTATTAGGGTCTTTCTGATCGCGAGGAGATTTACCACACACAGAACAACACAGAATTTGCTGAGTCATAAGAATACTCCGATATGACAAAAGGAAAGGGAAATAGATATTTGATATGGGCTTATAGTAATAATATTTAGAGGAAGGGGGCAAGTATAATCTTATAAAATATGTATACGGACATGTAATATGCCTATTGTTCAACAGTTCTTCTAAAAAGTGTTAAAAAAGGTGAAAGTTTTGTTTCTATATAAAACAACAGGATAGGGGCATAAATTACAAAAAAAACACAAAAAATGCAAAAAAATGAATTTTGTGTGTTGACAGGGAGGGGGGTTGTGACTATATTCCACATCGCTGACGGGGCAAACGCCAAACAGGCCAAGCCAAGCCAGCAAACGTTACTTGAAAATTGAATAGGATGCAGACACCAATAATAGCCGATTGTGTTGCAATTGTTATCAGCAACACGATCAAATATATATTGAACCTTGATAATAAATCTCAAACCAACCATCTGCTGATTACAGTTATCTGTAATCTGCATACGGTGATTCGGCGAGACGTAAGTAAATCAAGGGCATACGGTGAATGCCTAGGAGATTGGAGGCGATGAAGGACGTGATACTCTGCGAAAAGCTACGGTGAGCTGAGAATATGCTTTGACCCGTAGATATCCGAATGGGGAAACCCAGTGCTTAGCACTATCCCTTACTGAATACATAGGTAAGGGAAGCGAACCCGGAGAACTGAAACATCTAAGTACCCGGAGGAAAAGAAATCAACCGAGATTCCGTTAGTAGTGGCGAGCGAAAACGGACCAGGCCATTGGAATGCTGTGAAATAGTTGAATGTGTTGGGAAGCACAGCCATAGACGGTGATAGCCCGGTAAATAAAATGAAACAGCAAACCATCGAGTAGGGCGGAACACGTGAAATTCTGTCTGAACATGGGGGGACCATCCTCCAAGCCTAAATACTACCAATCTACCGATAGTGTACCAGTACCGTGAGGGAAAGGTGAAAAGTACCCCGATAAGGGGGGTGAAATAGTTCCTGAAACCGTATGCCTACAAGCAGTCGGAGGGCGTAAGCCTGACGGCGTACCTTTTGTATAATGGGTCAGCGACTTATATTATATAGCAAGCTTAAGCAAACACGTGTAGGCGCAGCGAAAGCGAGTCTGAATAGGGCGTTTAGTTATATGGTATAGACCCGAAACTAGGTGATCTAGCCATGGGCAGGTTGAAGGTAAGGTAACACTTACTGGAGGACCGAACCCACGCATGTTGAAAAATGCGGGGATGACCTGTGGCTCGGAGTGAAAGGCTAATCAAACCTAGAGATAGCTGGTTCTCCTCGAAAACTATTTAGGTAGTGCCTCGTGTATTACTTCCGGGGGTAGAGCACTGGATGGGCTAGGGGGGCCTACAGCCCTACCAAACCTAACCAAACTCCGAATACCGGAAAGTATCAGCACGGGAGACAGACTTAGGGTGCTAAGGTCCTAGGTCGAAAGGGTAACAGCCCAGACCGCCAGCTAAGGTCCCCAAATTTATGCTAAGTGTGAAATCAGGTGAAACTGCCCAGACAATCAGGAGGTTGGCTTAGAAGCAGCCACCCTTTAAAGAAAGCGTAACAGCTCACTGATCAAGCGGTTTTGCGGAGAAGATGTAACGGGGCTAAAGCATAATACCGAAGCTGCGGACTTGAACTTTTGTTCAAGTGGTAGAGGAGCGTTCTGTAAGCCGATGAAGGTGAACCGACGAGGTTTGCTGGAGGTATCAGAAGTGAGAATGCTGACATGAGTAGCGACTAGACGGGTGAGAACCCCGTCCGCCGAAATCCCAAGGTTTCCTACGCCATGCCAATCAGCGTAGGGTTAGTCGGCACCTAAGGCGAGGCCGAAAGGCGTAGTCGATGGAAAGCAGGTTAATATTCCTGCACCAGTTGGAGGTTGACGGCATCTGTGAATTGTACTTTCTAATCGGATTGTTAAGTGCAGTGAAGGATGTCCAGGAAATAGCACCAACATTAGGCCGTACCCCAAACCGACACAGGTGGGAAGGTTGAGTATACCAAGGCGTTGAGAGAACTATGGTTAAGGAACTCGGCAAAATGCATGCGTAACTTCGGGATAAGCATGCCCACCCTTTGGGCAACCAGAGGGTGGGGGCACAGAATTGGGGGTGGCGACTGTTTACTAAAAACACAGGACTATGCAAACACGAAAGTGGACGTATATGGTCTGACTCCTGCCCGGTGCTGGAAGGTTAATTGATGATGTGCAAGCATTTGATCGAAGCCCCAGTAAACGGCGGCCGTAACTATAACGGTCCTAAGGTAGCGAAATTCCTTGTCGGGT
>JAPKEQ010000117.1 GCA_028821995.1 Alphaproteobacteria bacterium | reverse complement strand
AAGTTGGTTACGACATCTTTGATGACGGTACAACTCAAGTAGCTCGTAACTTCACATTGTCTATCGGTTACGGTGAAAACACTGGTAACGGTGACGGGACAATTGATAACGCGGAAGTGTTTGACGTTGTAATGGCTAACACAGCAAGTGCAAACGTTTCTGGTGTAACATTTACTCCAGCTTCAGAAACTCTTGTGATTTCTAACATCCCATACACAGCTCTTACTACGGTATCTGCTGAGAACATTGGTCTATTCTCTGTGACGATGAGCGGTACTGATGATGCAACGCCTACTACTTCTTCTACTGGTCTAACGATCACTGAAGTTGGTGGTGGTGGTGGTGAAGTTGAAACTCCAGTTTCAGCTTCTATCACAATTGTTGCTGGTGGTGCTGATGGTGCTGATACTAATGGTCTTACTGGTACTCTTAACCTGGGTAACCTATAATACCTAAGTTAACCATACTTACAAAACCCCCGCATGTGCGGGGGTTTTACTTTTGTGTTTTTATAAAAATCCTCTATACTTCCTCTTATGAAATTTGAAAGTGATTCTTTATTGTGGTGGATTCAGCAAAGGCTTGAATCTTTTACACAATTATTCCTATGCTATATGCACTCTAAAAGGGCTTCTGTGCTCTCTTTGGTTACATTAAGTCTATTTGTACTCATCCTGCTTGTTTCATCCTCTGTGGCACTTATTCCGTACTTACCAAGCTTGTTTCTTACATCAAGCCCAGAAACTTCGGCCTACGCATTTGAGACGGATGACCTTAAAAAGGCACAGGCACTTTCCCTTGAAAGTTTTGAAGGGCTAGAACGGGCTGCATGGTTTGGCGCTTCAACACGTATGGCACTCAATGAGCTTCCTGTTGAAACTGTAAAGGCTGAAACTTCTCTTAATCTTGTTTTAAAAGGAACGATTGCAGGCGCGACACCTTACGCAATTATTGTAGATAATACCACTGGTGAAAGTAAGCTTGTTCAACAAGGTGATAAAGTTTTAAGAAATGTAACTCTCAAAGACATCAAGCGTCGTATGGTTATTTTGAGCAACAATGGCAAACTAGAAAAGCTGAGCCTTCCAGGGAATGATTTTTCACAATTTTCTAATGTTGATGAAAAAAAAGAGCCGGTAAAGCTTAAAAAATCCACTTATGGAGTCTCTACATCTACTGGAGTCAATATAACGAAAAGAGCGGTATTAAAACGTCAAGAGGTGCATGTTTCTAAATCTGAAATCAAGGCAGCGTTTTCTAATCTCGGTCGTCTGGCGACAGAAGCGCGCTTCCTTCCCCGCATTGAGGATGATGAAGTTGTGGGCTTTCGCGTAACAAAACTCAAACATGATAGCTTTCTTGCAAAACTTACAGTTCAAGAGAATGATATTCTTGTAAAAGTAGATGATGTACCTGTTTCAGACCGTGATCGCTTGTTCCCTATGCTTATGGAGCTTAAAAATGCTGAAGAGGCTGAACTTGTTATTAATCGTCACGGGAATCAGATCGGTCTTTTGATTAAGGTTGACTCTTAGGGCAGGCTTTGCTTTTATGTGCCTTGCACCTAATACGGAGAAGTGGCCGAGTGGCTTAAGGCGCACGCTTGGAAAGCGTGTTGAGGGCAACCTCACGCAGGTTCGAATCCTGTCTTCTCCGCCATTTTCAAAGCTCTTCTTTTCTGCTTTAATGTTAACCTTAAGAATAAAGGTAAAAGTATGACCCAAGAGCGCCGCCAGAGCACCCCACCTTCAGATAGAGACCTTTACCGCCAAAAAAAATTGGGGGACCGTGTCCATAAGGAGCGTCGGAAGGATGAGCTTTCTCGGTTGAGGGAGGTTCAGTCTCAAAAAAAACTATGGAGAAGGGTTGTGATATCTTGCGCTCTTCTTAATTTGACCTTTATTTTTCTTGGTATATGGGGGCTTTTAAAGTGATAAATCAGCAGTATGTAGGGTGGGTTCAAGCCTTCTTTAGTGTTCTTATTCTATGGGGACTTAACAATGTTATGATTGGTTATAGTGCGCAAATTTTAAATGCAAACTATGTGATTTATACCTGCTGTGCTTTTGCAAGTTGCTCTCTTTTGTTGCTTGTAGTAAGTGGACCTGGAAAACTCGGCAAAGAAACGCTCCGTTCAATAGATACTTGGCTTTTTGGTTTGATTATGCTGCTTGGTTATATTGTAACGCTTGCACTGTTCTCTGTTGTTTCTTCTACAGAAGGTTCCTTGCTTCAGCGTATCAGCTTGTTTTTTGGTGTTTTTGCCAGTTGGATGTTTTTGCACCGCACGCCCAATAAAAATCAGTTGCTTGGTCTTGCTATTGTACTCACAGGTGTTGCTATTATTTGTAAGGATATTCCAGAAGAGAAGAGAGGGGTTGTGTACTTTTTGATGCTTCTTGAGGGGATGGTTCTCAGTGCGCGTATGTTTGTTGCTGAGATGCATAGGCCTCATAATCAGGCACTTAATTCTCGTGATGGTTATAGGTCAAGGTGCCGCGTTGTTGGGTTTGTTATGTTTATTATGAGCATGGTCTTTATGGGAGTTTCTTTAATTGTAGCGCTGCTGAACACTATCGCACCACTTCCTTTTGAATCTAATATTATTCCCACCCTTGCATCACTAACGCACACGCCAAGTATTTTGGCTGGTCTTGTTGCAGGTGTTTTCCTTGTTGCTCCTTTAAGGATCATTGAATTTTCTAGCACGTCTCTTATTAAGACAGAAAATTTTCTTGCGGTTGCAGCGCTTTCATCAATCGCAACATATTTTTGGGAATGGCTCCTATCCCCTTTGACAGGTATGGAACTCAAATTGTTTAGTCGTGTCGTGTTATTGGCTATACTGCTTATTACAATTGGATCCATGATTGCTGTTCTTAAAGGAAGAAAAAGCAAGCTTGCAAACTTGGCACAGTATTTAGACATTAAACCTCAAGACCCTTATGTGGTTTCTGATAGCCGGGATATTTTGGCAGAAACCTTATCTCATTTTGATGGAAGTATGAAAAAAAGTGCTCAGGCCTTAAAGCTGCCACAGTATGTATTACAAGCATTGTTAGATGATGATAGCTATATCTATGCATTTAAGAGCCTTGATAAGGTTCAGAGACGCTTTAGAAGCTTTGTTGCAGGAACGGATGCCTTAACGGAACTTCTTAATAGAAGCAGTTTTAAACTAAAAGGCAGAGAGTTTCTAGAAACTCAAAAATCGGTAAAGCTTTTCTATATTGATTTGGATAAGTTTAAACCCATTAATGATACCTACGGCCATGACGCAGGCGATGCTGTTTTAGTTGATGTATCAAGGCGTCTACAAGACGCTCTCCCAGAGGGTGCGCTAGCAGCGCGAATGGGCGGAGATGAGTTCTGTGCTCTTCTTTCTACGCGCAAAAAATCAGAGACAGTTATAAA
>JAPKEQ010000116.1 GCA_028821995.1 Alphaproteobacteria bacterium | reverse complement strand
TACGATAATTTGAATATTGTCAGGTGTTGCAAGCTCTGTTGTGAAAAGGTTCATATCCTTTACAGTACCAGCAATACCACCAGCATCTACATATTCGCCAAGCTTAAATGGACGGAAAATAAGAAGCATAACGCCCGCTGCAATATGGCTAAGCGTGCCCTGAAGAGCAAGACCAATAGCAAGACCTGCAGCACCAATAACGGCAACCAAACTGGCTGTTTGTACGCCAAATTTAGAAAGAACAGCAACAAGAGTGAAGGCAAGAATGGCATAACGCACCATGCTCTGAAGGAAACGCGCAAGCATTTCATCAAACTCTGGGATACGTTTCAGCGCTTTATAAGCAAATTTACTTGTCCATTTTGCAAGGGTAAAACCAACAACAAGAGTCACAATAGCTGCAATTGTTTGCATGCCGTACATTGTTACTGTTTCAATCAATTGGCTACGCGAGCTTTCATCTAGCTGGGGAAACTGAGAAAAGTCCATTTTTATCATTTCTTTCTATTTAATGAATTATTTATAAAACCACATGGCTTTAAGTGTTTTTAAATAAACACGAACTTTCATTTGATATCAAGCCCCTTCTTCATCTAGGATGAATAAGGAAACGAAAGGAAGGCTATGAAAAGCGAATCAGCATACGTATCTAAAGCACCAGATGAAAATGGTATTTTTACTTATACCGCAGAAGAAAATAGCATTTGGGCGGACCTTTATGCACGCCAACTTAAAGCGCTGGAAAACCACGCAGCACAAATTTTTTGGGATGGCCTTGATGCCCTATCCCTTCCGCAGGACCGCGTCCCCCAAGTTAAAGAAGTTTCAGAAAAGCTGAACCAAATTACGGGGTTTGGGGTAGAAGCCGTTCCAGCCCTTATTAGCCCGTCTAAATTTTTCACCCTTTTGAGTGAGCGCAAATTTCCAGCGGCAACATTTATCCGCACAAGAGAAGAGTTTGACTACCTCAAAGAGCCAGATATTTTCCACGAAATTTTTGGCCACTGCCCCATGCTCACAAACCCTATCTACGCTGATTTTATGCAAAAATATGGTGAAATGTCCCTAAAAATGGACAAGCAATATCTTTGGCTTATGCAAAAGTTATTTTGGTTTACTGTTGAATTTGGCCTTATCAAGGAAAATGGTAAAAATCGCATTTATGGCGCTGGCATTGCGTCATCAGCAGGTGAAACACCGTATTCTATTGATAGCGATTTACCTGAACGCCGCCCGTTCGATCCTGTAAGTGTGTTCCGCACGCCATACCGCATTGATATTTATCAAACTATTTATTATGTAATTGACGATTTGAAGCAAATTTTCGACACCATAAATACAAATATGGTACCGTTACTTAAAGAAGCAAACAGGCTTGGCCAGTTTGAACCAACTTTCCCACCTAAAGAAGGTGGCAGAAAAAGAGTAACCTATTAAAGGCGGTATCGTTTTTTGAAACTTGATGTACTTGGATGTGATGGAGGCAGAGGCCTCGGCTATAAGACAACGTCTTTACTTTTTAATGACACGGTTCTCATTGATGCTGGAACCATTCAATCAGAACTTACACTAGAACGCGCCTGCAAGATTGAGCACCTCTTTTTTACACATACGCATTTTGACCACATTGTGGACCTCCCTTTCTTTTTAGATGCGACATTTGAGCGCCGCAAAAAACCGCTCACAATTTACGGATCAGCCAATACTCTTAAAACCCTAAAGGATCATGTTTTTAACAATAAAATCTGGCCTGATTTTTCTGTACTGCCCACACCAGACAAAGGGCAGTTCACCATGAAAGAAATTAAACCATTAGAAACATATAGAGCAGGAGGTCTTAACATTATGCCATTTAATGTAGATCACAGCGTCCCTACATTTGGCTATAAGCTTTCTGATGAAAGTAGCTCTGTTATTTTTTCTGCTGACACTTCCCCATGCCAAGAGCTCTGGCGCGTTGCAAATGAGGCTGAACACCTTAAAGGGCTGATTATGGATATGTCATTCCCTATCTCGGAGCAACATGTGGCAAATTTAAGCGGACACACAACAGCAAATGACCTTGAGCACGAGCTTCAAAACTTTAATCAAGATTGTGATATTTACACATTTTCTTTCAAAGTTGGTATGGCTGATATTTTAGATGAGGAGCTTGCTAAGCTTTCTCATAAAGGCCGCAAACTTCACTCCTTGAGAGATCACAGAACGCTTTCATTTTAGCAAGCTTGCTAGTCTGCCCTGTCATACTGCGGCGGTGTAAATTTAAAAACTGAGCGATCTACGGGCTTGTTTACAGTCAGTGTTTCAAAGAACAGATCAACCTGATTTCCGAGCCTATCAATGGTTGTGAGTCCAACAAGGCTTAGAGGATCTTCTTTAAAGACAAGCGTCAAGGCATCAATATCTGCCTGCCATGTTTCGCTGTCAATGACATCTATATGCACATAAACATGGCCGTCCTGACGGGTCATGCTTTCAAGTTTTGTCACATCACTATTAAACGCAACAGTTTCGCCAAACATAAGCTTCGTTAGCGCAATATCTTGCGGCAGAGTTGTGACTTGCTCACTATTTTCATCAATAAAATAAAGAGCGCTACCCGTAGAGATTAATTTTTGAGGCTCAGGATCCCCATAACGCCACACAAATTTTTTAGGACGCTCAAACACAACGCTACCTGTACGCGGAAGATAACCGTCTACATATTGCTGAAACTGACCATCAAGCGTCTTAATATCCGTTAAATATGACTCAAGCTCTTTGGATGAAACCTCCGCAAAGGCAGGCCACACACATAAAACACTTAAAATAACTGCGAAAGATAGTCTTTCCACCCCTTGACCTCCTGTGCGATCGTTCTTAATATACCTCAACATAAGTACACCATAACGCAAACCAACAGGATATTCCTATGAATAAAACACATGAAGTTGCTTTAGCCATTGTTCTCGCCATTAGCTTTATGGCCATCCTTCAAGGGCACAGACTCCATAAAGAGGGCAAGCTTCCACCTTTCTTGACGAACCTTTTTGAAAAAGGGCAAATGCCTGAGGGCGCTCAACCTGTTGAATCTGCAGCAAGCCTGACAGAAGTTATGACAATTCCAGCCTTTACTCTACCTTCCTATGCAATGGTAAACCAAACCGTGATTCTTAAACACCCAAAGACCAAGCAGGACATGGGTACAATCAAGCAAGGCACTGTTGTTGATGTTAGGGAACAAAAAGGAACATTCTTCCTTATCTACGTCAACGAACAAGAAGGCATTTTGCCATACAAAAGCCTTACCTTTCGGAAATAATCATATGCTACAAGGCCCGTCATACATCCCCAAAAACCCTAAAAATGCCTGCGTATTCATGCATGGCTTTGGCTCTAACGGGGATGACCTCATCACTCTTGCCGGCATGCTCAGTGCGGCATTCCCTG
>JAPKEQ010000115.1 GCA_028821995.1 Alphaproteobacteria bacterium | reverse complement strand
AGTCTGGAGCAGGGCGAAGTTCTTCTATAGGGATATTCACAACGTCGCTAACGCCATCAACAACCATACCAATGGTACGGTCAGAGACATTAACCACAATAACAACTGTTTGATGTGTAAAGACCAGTTCATCCATTTTAAAGCGACGGCGCATATCTAGGATAGGTACAATAGCCCCGCGTAAGTTTACAACACCGCGAATAAATTCTGGTGCATTAGGAATGTTGGTAACCTCTGTCCAGCCGCGAATCTCTTGTACTTTCAAAATATCTACGCCATAAAGTTCATTGTTAAGCTCAAAGGTCAAAAACTGCCCTTCGCCAATAGTACTTCCCATAATTTCTTGGTTAATTGTTGCTACATCTGTGTTCATGATATGTCCTCCGTTACGGCTGAGGTTTTGGTTTGAGTTACATCTTGAGGCGGGTTTTCTTCTGTGATTGTACAAAAACGCCCTTCTCGTTTAGAAAGTTTGATAACGCCAGGAAGATCTATAATAAGGGCAACAGAACCATCACCAAGGATGGTTGCGCCAGAAATACCTTCCACGCTTTGGTAGTTTTTCTCAATACTTTTAATAACCACTTGTCTCTCGCCAAGAAGGTCATCTACAACAAGGGCTAGTTTTTCATTTTCAGACTCTACAATCACTGCAATAGCTTGAGTTGCATCGCCTTCATACTTGGTTTCAGGTGCTTTCATGGCTTCTCCAAGGCGCAGGAGCGGTAAAAATTCTCCACGTACATCCAGCACTTCAACACTGCCTTGCATTTTGCGAATCATGTCTTCTGTTGGGCGAATGCTTTCTACAATAGAAAGGAGCGGTACCATATAAATATCGTCACCAACTTTTGTTGCCATGGCATCTACAATGGCAAGGGTAAGCGGTAAGGAAATAGAGAATACGCTGCCTTGGCCAGGTTCGCTTTTAATGAAAACGCTACCCCCAAGAGACTGAATATTTTTACGAACAACATCCATACCAACGCCGCGGCCACTTACATCTGTTACCACTTCAGCAGTTGAGAAACCACTCGCAAAAATCATGTTAAAAATATCAGTGTCGCTCATACCCTCGGCAGAAGTAATGACGCCGTTTTCAATCGCCTTAGCTATAATTTTATCTTTATCAAGGCCTTTACCATCGTCAGTAATGGTAATCATAACGCTACCACCTTTATAGAATGCGCTGAGGGTCACTGTACCTTCTTCAGGCTTGCCAGCCGCTGCGCGTTCTTCTGGAGACTCAATGCCATGATCTACACTATTACGCACAAGGTGAGTCAGGGGATCGCTAATTTTTTCAATAACGGTTTTATCAAGTTCTGTATTACCGCCATCGGTTACAAGATTTACTTTTTTACCAAGTTTATTGGCGGTATCACGTACCATACGTGGAAAACGAGAGAAAGCGAAGTCAACAGGCATCATGCGAATAGCCATAATGCTTTCTTGTAAGTTTCTTGTGTGCATGGACATTTCTTGTAGCGCAGTAACAAGCTGCTGCTGATTGTCTTCATTGTGCTCTTCTTTGCTGGCATGCTGATCAACCATCGCATTTGTTGTCACAAGCTCACCTACAAGGTTAATCAGGTTATCAACTTTATCAATTGCAACGCGAATATACTGCTGTTCTGGAGCTGCCGCAGCTTGGCGTCTTTCTGTTTTTTTTCGGCGATCTTCACCTTCCCTGCGTTCATCCATTAGCGTTGCAACAGGCTCTTCTTTTTGCTCTTCCTTGGCCTTTGGTGCAGCCTTAACTTGGGCCTGAGGCTTAGGTTCGATCTTCTCAACGGTAATGTCTGCATCGTCTTCTACAAACATAAAAATATCTTGAATTTCTGACTGGTTTGCATCTGTTGTTAGGTTAATTTCCCACCAAAAGTAAAGCTCTTCAGGGTAAATTTTATCAATCGTCGGAACAGCTTCTGTATGAATTATCGTTTTTGCTATGCCAAGTGTTTTAAGCTCTCTTAAAATATTGATGGGGTCTGAGCCCGTAAGCGGAAGATGCGGCTTAGGTTTAAAAGTAACAAGCCATTCATCATCAAGAAAAAGCCCTGCGCCACCATCATCAAAAGGAGAGGTATCTACTGAAGATTCTATATTGGAATCTGAAGAAGGGGGTATTTCTGAATTCTCATATTTTTGAAGCGTAGCAAGGCAATCTTTGGTCTGAACCTCGGCAGTATCCCCGCCAGATTTTGCAAGAGCAATCATTTCAGAGATAAGATCACAACTTGCAAGAAGGGCAGTGACAAGATCTTCAGTCATCTCAAGATCACCATCTCTGGCCATTTGCAGAACACTCTCTACTGTGTGGGTGAAGTCACTAATTGGCATAAAGCCAAAGGTTCCTGCGCCCCCCTTAATAGAATGAGCCGCCCTAAAAATAGAATCCATATCAGCACTGTCCCCGCTTTCAAGCGCGAGAAGGCCTTGCTCTAGTTCCTCCAAGTTTTCCGTTGCCTCTTGGAGGAACGTATCTTGGAACTGGCTCATATCTATATTCATAATATTCCCTGAATCCGTTTTATTTTTATAATCAGGCTCAACCTGTCTTATTAAGGGAGAACGCGTTCAATAACTTTAATCAATTGCTCCGGGTTAAAAGGCTTAACAATCCAACCTGTAGCGCCTGCGCTTTTCCCTTCAGATTTCTTTGAATCATCGCTTTCCGTAGTGAGCATGAGAATAGGCGTAAACTTATAATCAGCCTCTTGGCGAAGCGCTTTGATAAGCTCAATACCGTTCATGTTTGGCATGTTCAAATCTGTAATAATAAGATCTGCCTTCGTGCCCTTGGCTTTACTCAGTCCGTCAACACCGTCTTCAGCATCTACCACCGTATAGCCAGCTTGCTTAAGCGTGAAGCCAACCATTTGACGGATAGAGGCAGAATCATCTACGGCCAGAATTGTTTTACTCATATGGATTTATCCCCCTTGTTAAAAATATACTAAAAAAGTTCTACGTTATCCCCAATATCCTCTTTAGAGGTTTTTGGAGGTGTTTCTTTTGGTGTTTTCGCTTCATTCTTGTTGGCTTGAGGCGTTTCTTTTGGTGCAGTGCTTACTTTAGTTGGCGCAGCCTGCATTTTTTCTTTAGGAGCTTCAGGCGCTTCAGGCGCTTCAGCTTCTTTTTGCGTATTCCCAAAGAAAATATCGTCTAAATCTTCTGCGGCACTGTCTTCTTTTTGTAGCTCTGGCTCAGGTGCTAATGTGTTAGAAGTATCGCCCCCAAAGAGTTCTACCTCAGTTTCTGCGCAGTAATCATGGCTTTGAATATGGCTAACATCTTCGCCTGCTAGGATTGCGTTATGTTTTTCGCGCTCGCTAAACATTGTGTATTTATCACTGAAAGATTCTAGAAATTCCTGATTTACAAATGATTGATCTATAGGCCAGTTTTCTTTTTTCAGAATAGATTCAAGTT
>JAPKEQ010000114.1 GCA_028821995.1 Alphaproteobacteria bacterium | reverse complement strand
CAAGAGTTTTGCTTCTTGTACACGGCAAAGGCACAGGGTACGGAAATAAAGGTAATATGGGCGCCATAAAATCTCAGGTGACAGACTGGCTTATAGACTCCCCTCATGTACTCGCTTTTCATTCAGCAAAACCTAAGCATGGTGGTGTGGGTGCACTTTATGTACTCATCCGTCGTCCAAGAGGCTAATTTTACTCGCAAGGTTTTGCTGAATCCGCTATTTTGGGGTTATGGAAAAAAATAACACCCCTCACCTTGTCATTATTGACGGATTTAGCTTTTTATTTCGTGCGTACCATGCGGTGCGTATGCTGAATAAAACAGATGGTACACCAACTAACGCTCTTTATGGGTTTTCCCAAATGATGATTAAAGTTCTTACGGATCTTAAGCCTGATATGTGCGCCGTGGCTCTCGATAGCCCAGTTAAGAACTTTCGTTATGACATTTATCCTGAGTATAAAGCTAACCGCTCTGAAATGGATGATGACATGAAGGCGCAAATGCCTTTCTTTGAACCTCTGATTTCTGGGTTTGGTGTGCCAGCTTTGCGCGCGGATGGCTATGAGGCGGATGATATTATTGCGACGCTTGCCAAGGACTATGGTGATAACCACAAGGTTACAATTGTTTCTTCAGATAAAGATCTCATGCAGCTCATTACAGATAATGTATCTATGCTTGATACCATGAAGAACAAAGGTATGAGCTTTGATGCTGTGATGGATAAGTTTGGTGTGACGCCTGATAAAGTTATCGAGGTTCAGGCTCTTATTGGGGATAGCAGTGATAATGTACCAGGCGTGCCGAGCGTTGGCCCTAAAACAGCGGCGCAGCTTATTGGTGAGTATGGCTCTCTTGAGGCGCTTTATGAAAACCTTAATGATATTAAGAAGCCCAAGCTATTAGAGAACCTGATAAACAATAAAGATAAGGCGTTTATGTCTCGCAAGCTTGTTTCGCTTAAGGTTGATGTCCCTCTTACTGTGACAGCAGAAGATTTAGACTTCCACCCTGACTGTTCAGAAGCTGCAGAAATATTGACAGATCTTGAATTTTTTAGCCTTGCTAAAAAGGTTCAAAAACAAGGTGAAAAGCACCGAGAGGGAGCGGTTGGCATTACCGCTGAAAGTGCCTTAGAGGATGTCACGCCAAAAATTTCATATGAGACAGTAGACACACTCCCTGCTCTTAAAGTTTGGATGGATAAAATTAAAGCAAAAGGGCTTGTCGCTTTTGATACAGAGACAACAGGCCTTGATGTACAAAAAGCAACGCTTGTTGGGTTCTCTCTTTCTGTAGAGCCTGGCGAAGCTTGTTATGTACCACTTAACCATAAGGCAGACCTTTTAACACAAGCTCCTCAGCTTACAGAATCAGAAGCCCTTCCCTTTTTGAAAGAGGTACTCGAAGATCCTAAAATCAAAGTGATTGGACAAAACCTAAAGTATGATATGCATATCATGCATAAGTACAATGTTAAGCTGACTTCAGTTGAAGATACAATGCTGATGTCCTTTGCGCTTAACGCAGGGATTCATGCGAACAACATGGATACTTTATCGGAGCGTTACCTTGGTGTTACCCCTATCCCATTTAAGAGTGTTGCAGGTACAGGTAAAAAACAAATTACGTTTGATTATGTCGATATTGTTTCTGCTACGGCCTATGCGGCAGAGGATGCTGATATCACCTTGCAGCTTTACCTTATTTTTAATGAAAAAATGAACAGCCCAGAAAATGCAGGCGTAAAGAAAATCTATGAAGAGCTTGAACGCCCCCTTCTCAATGTTCTTCGCTCTATGGAACGTAAAGGTGTTGAAGTAAACGCTTCTGTTTTGCAGGAGATGACGGTTGTTTTTACAGAGCAGCTTGAAACGATTGAAAAAGAAATATATAGCCAAACAGATACAGAGTTTAACCTGAACTCACCAAAGCAGCTTGCTAAAGTACTGTTTGAAGATATGGGGCTTAGCCTTAAAGGTAAAACACCTAAATCTACCAATGTGACCGTACTTGAAGCGCTCGCTGAAGAAGGGCATAGTATTGCTGCGCAAATTTTACGTTACCGTCAACTTTCAAAGCTTAGGAGCACATACACAGAAGCTCTTCAGGGGCAAATTGCTGCAGATGGACGTGTTCATACCAGCTACAACCCTGTAGGGGCTTCTACAGGCCGTTTATCGTCTACAGACCCTAACCTACAGAATATTCCTATTCGTACAGAGGAAGGTCGCAAGATTCGTACAGCCTTTGTGCCTCAAAAAGGCTACAAGATGGTAAGTTTGGATTACTCGCAAATTGAACTTCGTCTCCTTGCAGATATGAGTGGTACAGGAGGTCTGGTTGATGCCTTTAAGGATGGTAGAGATATTCATGCTTTTACAGCCCATCAAATTTTTGAAACACCTTTAGATGATGTTACCTCAGAGCAGCGTAGTATCGCGAAAACAATTAATTTTGGTATTGTTTATGGCATGGGCGCGCATAGCCTTGCTCGCCAAATTGGTGTGAGTAACAAAGAGGCTAGCCAGTATATCCATAACTACTTTGAGCGCTACTCAGGCATTAAAAACTATATTGAAGAGAAAAAAGAATATGCCCGTGAACATGGATATGTAGAAACGCTTATGGGCCGCCGTTTATGGTTGCCAGATATTAATGCCTCAAATGGCATGCTTAAATCAGGCTCGGAGCGCGTGGCTATCAACGCACCGCTGCAGGGCGGAAATGCAGACCTCATTAAAAAGGCAATGATCCAAATTCATAACGTGTATGAAGGTCGTGAGGATGTGCGAATGCTATTACAGGTGCATGATGAACTCATTTTTGAAATTAAAGAAGATGTGCTAAAAGCCGAAGTCGCAAATATTGAAAAAATTATGGAAGATGTGATACCACTCAAAGTACCTTTAAAGGTTGGTGTGGGAGTTGGTGATAACTGGGATGAAGCCCACTAATTGGAGAAAGTAATAATGTACGAACAAGACATGCAAAGAAACGAAACAATTTTTGGCAAAATTTTACGTGGTGAAATCCCATGTAATAAGGTGTATGAAGATGAGCATATACTCGCCTTTCATGACATTTCACCTGCTGCTAAGGTACATGCATTAGTTATTCCTAAAAAGCTTATCTCTTCAGTAAATGAAGCTTCTGAGGATGATCTTACTTTGCTTGGTCACCTGCAAACAAAAATTCCTGAAATTGCACAGCTTGCAGGCTGCGATAAACATGGTTACCGCGTGATTACAAACGTGGGCCCAAATGCAGGCCAGGAAGTTTTTCATATTCACTATCATATTCTTGGTGGTGAGAAACTTTCAGGGTTAAACCCTAAGCTCTAAATCTCTCTGAATGACATAAAAAGGCCTCATTATATCCATTGAGGCCTTTTTATTGTGCTTGAAGCTTGATTTTTAAAGGCCTATACATTATCTCAAAG
>JAPKEQ010000033.1 GCA_028821995.1 Alphaproteobacteria bacterium | reverse complement strand
TGGCTATCCCCAAACAAAAAACGGCGAGCGCCCGTATATGATTGGTGGTTCAAGCTTTATGACATGGTGGCACGATGAAAGCCGTGCTCAAACTGTTGAAGGCATCATGAAAAGCAGCCCTCTTGAGAGCTACACATTCCTTGAGGACACCTCTGTTGAAATCATGCCTGTTGCACCCATTGGTCTCAACTTAAAATTCTGGGCTATCTTTGCAGGGCTTTCTCTGCTTCTGCTTTTCACCATTCGTCGGTGGGTACGCGTGGCAGATTAAAGCTTCTTAATAAACGAATTAAAAAGGCTGCCGCAAGGCGGCCTTTTTTCTTTGGGGTTTTCAGGTTATGATGCTTTTTATGAAACATTTATTTTTTATATTTTTAAGCACAACTCTTTTTATTCAATTGAGTTTTGCACAAGGCCTTTCATTTAACGATGACATGTCCGTTCACAAACCAACCTTTGGTCATAAAGCTATGGTGGTGAGCGCCGATAAGTACGCATCTGAAGTAGGCGTACAAATTTTAAAACAGGGCGGTAACGCGGCGGATGCTGCAGCTGCTGTGGGCTTTGCCCTTGCTGTAACGGTACCGCGCGCAGGTAACCTTGGTGGCGGCGGTTTTGCACTTTTTTATGATGCACCAGCCAAACAAATTAAAGCGCTTGATTATAGAGAAGTTGCCCCGTCTCGCTCCACAGAAAAAATGTATCAGCACAGAGATGGCAGCGTTGATTCTAACAAATCCCTTCATAGCCTCATGGGCACAGGTGTACCGGGCACAGTTGCAGGACTTCTTGACCTTCAGGAAAAATATGGCCGCCTAACACGCGCAGATATTCTTGCCCCTGCTATTAAGCTCGCAGAAGAAGGTTTTCCTGTTTCTCAGTCATTAGCGCTTTCTCTCTGGGACCATAAAGACCGTCTAAAAAAACGCCCAGAAACGGCACGTACATTTTTCAAATATGATGGCCGCCCTTATGCGCCCGGCGAAATTTTTATTCAGCGCGACCTTGCTGAAAGCCTCAAACTTATTTCCACTTACGGCAAAAATGCTTTTTATACAGGCCCCATTGCTCATGCGATTGCAAACGATATGAAAACCTACGGCGGTATCATCACAGAAAAAGATTTAGAAAACTACAAGCCTGTTTATCGTGATCCTATTGTTGGCCGCTATAAAGGCTATCAAATTGCAGCTATGCCTCCGCCAAGCAGCGGTGGCGTGCATATTATTCAAATGCTCAACACACTTGAAAACTTTGATCTTAAAGCTAAGGGGCACAATAGCGCAGCGAGCATTCATATTATGGCTGAAGCCATGAAACGCGCCTATGCTGACAGAAGTAAATATCTCGGTGATCCTGATTTTGTTCGTATTCCTCTCGATAAACTTACGGCTAAAATTTATGGACGCCGTATTGCGGAATCTATCTCTCAAAATAGTGCTACACCGTCTCGCAACATTTCTCCCGGCGCCCTATTTAGCGTGCCAGAAGAAAGTCCGCAAACAACGCATTTTTCTGTCATAGATGAAGACGGTTCCATTGTATCTAATACCTACACACTTAACCTCTCTTACGGCAATGCTCACGTTATTACTGGCACAGGTATCCTTATGAACAATGAAATGGACGATTTTAGCTCTCGGGCTGGCGTGCCCAATGCTTACGGTCTTATTGGCGGTAAAGCTAACAAAATCGAGGCAGGAAAACGCCCTTTGTCTTCCATGACGCCTGTGATTGTATTTAAGAATGGTGAAGCCGTTTTGGCGACAGGAAGCCCCGGCGGCGCACGAATTATCACCACTGTTCTCAATATTCTTGTGAACGTGCTTGAGCATGAAATGAACATTGCGGACGCCACTGCCGCACCGCGCGTGCACCACCAATGGATGCCTGATGAATTACGCATAGAGCAAGGCATAAGCCCTGACACACAAACCTTACTCAAAGGCCTTGGCTATAGTGTGTCTTTAAAGGCTCCATTTGGCGCAGCAATGACTCTTGCAAAAAGCTCTCTTGGCGTATATGGTTACGCCGATTCACGCCGCGGAGATGCATACGCGGCAGGATATTAAAAGCTAGCATTCATTTGATTAAACCCGCTAGCGCTAAAACAAAGCAAACCTACCTTTCGTTATAATTTACGAATGGGAATGGTTTTTAAAATTAGGATTTTTTAAAACTCATGAAAAAAACACTTATTCTTTCGGCTCTTCTTGCAAGCCCTTTTGCACAAGCTGAGCTTTCTGACTCTCACAAAAGTAGCCTTACAGCCGCTTACGGCACAGGCGATAGCTATGTTTTCGAAACAATCAAAAACAGCATTACATCTGCCACAAGTATTTCTGATGTTGAAGCTTTCATAACAACGCTTGCAAAGCCTATAGAAGCAACAACTGAAACAGTCGCAAGTATTGAACCTGCAGCAGG
This sequence comes from Alphaproteobacteria bacterium, assembly GCA_028821995.1. Taxonomy (GTDB): domain Bacteria; phylum Pseudomonadota; class Alphaproteobacteria; order UBA2136; family JAPKEQ01; genus JAPKEQ01. The sequence continues at coordinate 13,604 of JAPKEQ010000033.1, read as the reverse complement.
TCCTGAAAAAGTTTATCCAACATCTCTTATGGATGGCTGGTTTGGTAGCGTTGAAGGTGGATTTTCACTTTCATCTGGCAACACAGAAAAGCGTAACCTTAACGCAAAACTTTCTGGTAATCGCGAAGGCGAAAAATGGTTCCAAAAAGGAAGCATGGAAGCACGCACAACCCACGAAGATGACACACGTACAGAAGAAGAATACCGCTTTAAAGGTGAAGTGGGCCGCAAGCTCTCTGACATTGACTATGTCTTTGCCAGCGCAAACTACGTGATTGATCCATTCTCTAGCTACGACTGGCGCGTTGATGAAGTTGTTGGTTACGGCCGCTACTTCATTAAAGAAGAAAACATGACACTTGAAGGTAAAGCTGCCATTGGTGGACGCCACTCTCAGCCAAACCAAACGGGCGCAGAACGTGAAGATGAGCTTGTTGTTAAGCCTGCTCTTGCTTTTCAATGGAACATCAATGAAGCCCTTACATTTGGTCAAGATCTCTCAAGTACAATTGGTAACGAGCTTGTTGTAACTGAATCCCTAACATCTCTCACAAACAAAATGACAGACAAGCTTTCGCTCCGCGCAAACCTGCGTGCTGAGCACACAAACAAAGTACCTGCTGGCACTAAAAAGCTTGATACCGTTACAAGCCTAAACGTTGTGTATGATTTCTAAAACGTACCTAACTACTCATAAAAGCCCGCCTCTTGGCGGGTTTTTATTTGGTGCAACTGTGCCATAGGCTCTCCCTAAAAGAAATTACCGCCCTAGCCATGCGCCAGGTTTTAGATTAGGATAAATAAGCTTTTAATAAAAACGTGATGGAATTGGTAAAAAAATGGCGACTGAAACAAAAAAAACAGCGACCAAAGCAACAACTAAAAAACCAGCTGCTGTAAAAAAAGCTCCTGCTAAAAAAGCCGCAGCAAAGAAGCCTGCTGTAAAAAAAGTAGCGCCTAAAAAGGTTGCTGCCAAAGCAGCACCCAAAAAAGCATCACCGGTTAAAAAAGCTGCGGTTAAAAAAGCGGCAGCTAAAGCCCCTTCATCTAAAACTGTAACTTTCCGTATTAAGCGCGGCGAGCAAGTTGATGGCGCATTTGAAGCACGCCACGAAGATTTCAAAATCAAATACGATGATTCAACAACAGTTTTGCAAGGTCTTGAAATGATTAAAGGTGAGCAAGATGGTTCCCTCACGTTCCGTCGCTCTTGCCGTGCTTCTATTTGCGGAAGCTGCGGCATGTTCATTAACAACCGTTCCCGCCTGGCCTGCAAAACAAAAATTAAAGACATGGTTGGCGGCGTTAAAGAAAACATGAACGTGCCCGCAAGCGGAAACATTATTGAAATTGAAGCACAGAAGAACCAACCCGTTCTTAAAGACCTCGTTGTAGATATTCAACCATTTTACAAAAAAGTTGAAAACATTACGCCTTTTGTACAAGAAGGTGCTGAAACAAATGCTGATGTTGATAAGACATCATTTGAGCAAGTTAACATGGTGAGTAACTGTATCATGTGTGGTGCTTGCTATAGTGATTGTACGGCAATGGTAGAAAATCCAGATTTCCTCGGCCCTGCAGCCCTTGCAAAAGCGTTCCGCTTTGTATCTGATCCGCGTGAAGGTCAAAAAACAGACCGCCTCAAAGAGCTTTCTGAAAAGAATGGTGTTTGGGATTGTACGCGCTGCGGCATGTGCGTTGATGCCTGCCCGAAAGGCGTTGCACCAATGGAAGCCATTATTAAGCTGAGAACGCGTTCAATGAACTCTGGCGTCACCAATAACCCTGGCGCGCGCCATGCCATGTCCTTCAAAAAAGACATTGCAACATGGGGCGTACTTAACGAGCCTGTTATGCTACTTAAAACATTACGTCACAATGTAATTAAGCAAGCCGGCAACGCACTAAACCTTGTGAGAAAAGGTAAGATTCCTAACCCTCTCCCGTTTGATCATAAAGTTGAAGGTTTAAACGAAGTGCGCGATATCTTCAAAGAACTTGAGAAGAACCCTATTGATGTAGAAACACGCGCAGAGGATACCGGCCCAGGCGCAGGCTAGTACTTACTTAAAGATTAAGAGCCCTGTTTGTGATTTTCACTGGCAGGGCTTTTTTAATGACAAGCCCCAACGGCGAGGAATCGAAAAACTTTTAAACAAGCCCTTCCGAGGGCTTGTTTTTTATTGTACACACACCTAAAACGAGGTATAACCAAATGGAATATAAAAGACGAAAATATAACCCGCGCTCGGTACTTGGATGTCAGGTATCAAAGAATGACGGAAACTACAAAATAAAAGAGTTTCTTAAATTCGCTAAAAGCTGCAAAAACCAATGTGGTTTTCAGCATATTTTAGTAGAATTGGGCGCATAATAAAGGATAAACATTTAATGTTTACAGTTTATAAAAAAGAATTTGATCTCGGCGGTCGTACCATGACCATCGAAACGGGTAAAATTGCCCGCCAAGCTGACGGCGCTGTTACCGTAACTTACGGCGACACTGTTGTTATGGCGACAGCATGTTTTGCTAAATCTCCTAAACCTGGACTAGACTTTTTCCCACTTACAGTTAACTACCAAGAAAAATTCTACGCTGCCGGCCGTATCCCTGGTGGATTCTTCCGCCGCGAAGGTCGTCCTACAGAAGTTGAGACGCTGACGTCTCGTCTGATTGACCGTCCAATCCGCCCTCTATTCCCGAAAGAATTCAAAAACGAAACACAAGTTGTTGTAACCGTTCTTTCATCTGACGGCGTAAACGGCACAGAGTCTCCAGCAATGATTGCTGCTTCTGCTGCCCTTACACTTTCTGGCGCTCCTTTCATGGGCCCAATTGGTGGTGTACGCGTTGGTTACGTTGATGGCGAATACGTTATTAACCCAACACCAGAACAGCAAGAACAATCAAACATGGAACTTTCTGTAGCGGCAACGCAAGAAGGTGTTCTTATGGTTGAGTCTCAAGCCAAAGAGCTTAGCGAAGAAATGATGCTTGGCGCTGTTGAAACAGGTCATAACGCATGTAAAACTGTTATTGATGCCATTATTGAACTTGCTGAAGTAGCAGCTAAAGAGCCTTACGAGCTTCCTGAGCAAGCAGATCTTTCTAGCATTGCTGATGAAATTAAATCTGAGTTCGGTGCGTCTATCATTGAAGCTTACGGCTTCAAAGAAAAGAAAGATCGCCGCGCTAAGCTTGATGACATTAAAGCTGCTGTAAAAGCAAAACACATTACTGAAGAAACTGACGAAGGCACTGCTGTTCGTATCGCAGGTATGATCAAAGACCTTGAAGCTGATGTGCTTCGTGGTGACGTTCTTGAGAAGAAAGTTCGTATTGATGGCCGCGGAACAACAGACATTCGCCCAATCGTATCTGAAGTAGATATTTTGCCTCGTACACACGGTAGCGCACTATTTACACGTGGTGAAACACAGGCCATTGTTGTTGCAACACTTGGTACTGGCCGCGATGAGCAAATGATTGATGCAATGGACGGCGAATACCACGACCGCTTTATGCTACATTACAACTTCCCTCCTTTCTGTGTGGGTGAAGTTGGCCGTATGGGTGGCACAAGCCGCCGCGAAACAGGTCATGGTAAGCTTGCACGTCGTGCGATTGAGCCAATGATGCCAAGCAAAGAAGATTTCAACTACACAGTACGTGTGGTAAGTGAAATCACAGAATCTAACGGTTCATCTTCTATGGCAACTGTTTGTGGTACGTCTCTTTCTCTTATGGCTGCTGGTGTACCAATGGAACGCCCTGTAGCAGGTATCGCAATGGGTCTTGTGAAGGAAGACGAAAAGTACGTTGTACTTTCTGATATTCTTGGCGATGAAGATCACCTTGGTGACATGGACTTTAAAGTTGCTGGTACTGAAAAAGGTATTACGGCTCTTCAAATGGACATTAAGATTACATCTATCACTAAGGACATTATGGAAGTTGCCCTTGACCAAGCCAAAGATGGCCGTTTGCATATTCTTGGTAAAATGGAAAAAGCCCTTACAGGTAGCCGCACAGAAGTAAACGAGCATGCTCCAGCACTTGAGAGCTTCCAGATCGACAAAGAAAAGATCCGCGAAGTAATTGGTACTGGTGGTAAAGTGATTCGTGAACTTATCGAACGTACAGGCTGTGCGATTGATGTTTCTGATGATGGTATGGTAACAGTATCTTCTCCGAACCGCACATCTCTTAAAGGCTGCGTAGAAGAAATCAAAGACATTGTTGCAGTGCCTGAAGCTGGCGTAGATTACACGGGTGAAATTACTCGTATCGCTGACTTTGGTGCGTTTGTACGCGTTCTTCCTAAGGTTGAAGCTCTGCTTCACATTAGTGAAATCGCTAACGTACGTCTTGGCAGTGTTGAAGATGTTCTTAAAGAAGGTCAAACAATCACTGTGAAATGCCTAAGCGTAGAAGATAACGGTAAGTGCCGACTTTCTATGAAAGGTATGGAACAAGCAGATGCAGACGTTACAGCTAAACTTGAAGAAGTTGAAGCTGCTGGCGGTACATCACGCCCAGAAGGTGACCGTCCAAAACGTGACGACCGCCGCGGTGGCCGTGATGACAAACGTCGTCCACGTCGCGCATAAGTCATATGCACTCAAAAAGCCCCGCAATTGCGGGGCTTTTTATATGGATATCTATTATATAAAAGGATCATAAGACCATTGTAAAAGCGCCTGCCTTTGCCTTGGGCGACACTCAAGATCACCAACCGCACAGTTTGCTTTAATTTGCCCAGCATGGCGTGCAAATGCTTTCCAGCGCTTAATCTGAAAAGCATCAACGCCTTCTATACGTCGACCTAAATAATAACGGCAGTACCACTGGAACCATCCTCTTGGATCGGGCGGAACAATCCACTCTTTCTCTCTCCACACGTAGAGAGGCTGCCTACTCTTAATTTTAAAGTAATTCATAGAAGGGTTAGCAGTCTCACTTATGCGTGCCTGCTCAAACCATTCGCTCGGGAGTTCATCTTGACAGTCATTACAATATTTCCCTTCAAAAACACCAAGTTTTAGCATTTCTTGAGGAGTAAAATGAGGGTGAAAATCCTCTGCATATTCTGCGCCTTCTGGTGCAGTTATCTCATAAGAATACCCTTGCTGCATTTTGTCATTTACACAAACAAGGGTACCAATTTCGTACATGCTTAATAACCTAAAAACTTAACGCATATCAGTATAAATATGCGGCGCAGATTTAGCTGTGGCACGTCGGCGCGCATCAATTTTTTGAGATGTACTATGTCCGCGCTCAATTGCTAGGTTCTGACCTGGCGTAATAAAATCAGGGTCATTTATTTGACTGCGGTTTGCATCATGAATAAGTGGCCAAAGCTTCCAATCATTATAGATTTTTGGCTTACTAGAAATACCTGAAAGCGTATCACCATTTTCAACAGTATAGCGATCAGTACCGCCCTGCTGCGTCGTGCCAAACTCTGTATAGCCAGATGAACGCGCAACATCTACACCTGCGTGCTTTTGGCCCAGACGCGTTGCGTCAACCATACGGTCGTAATACTTTGTACCATGCGGCTTGTAATCATAATCCCCCGGACGTGCATCAAAACGAAGATGCCCTGGCTCATCTTTCCAGTTACTGGTGGCTTCACCAATCTGAGTTTTCACACCCAGGCGGCCACTGCTTGCCTGATTATGCCAAGGCGTACTGCCTGGCTCGCCCACATAAATTTGTGCGCGCCCGCCAGCTTGCTGCTGGTGCCAGTTAATGGCGTCGCGGCGCTCTGTCATTTGATAACCTGAAGGCGTCTGCTCATAAGCTGTACGCTGGTGTGGCATATAACGGTAAGGTGTTTTAATGCCATCATGGTCCATATCGTAAGGCTTGCCAGAAGGGCGCATCACGCGGCTAGAGCCGTCCATACCCTTTACAGCTTGCATAGGCTGACCCGCATAATGCTTAGACCACTGCTGTGCCATTTTTTCATCGTAATATGGCACATAAACTTCTTGAGGGTTATACGGACGATCTGGCGTCACATTTTCTTTTTGATCAAGGCGGAATGTGTAAGCTCTGTTGATGCTTTCATACATACCAGAAATAACACCTGCATGTGCTGTGTTTAGTAGAAGACCTGATGATATGCTAAGGGCAGCGATCCACAAAGATTTATGCTGTTTTGCCATGACCGTTCTCAATTTTTATTTTTATAACGTTATACACCTGATACTATGACGGAAATCACAACGAAGGTAAAGCAAACACACGCATGCAGAGATATTTCCCACTATTTTTTAAAGTTTGTGTGCTTTGGGTCGCACTTTGGGGGCTTTCCCTTATTGTTTTGCCAAAGCCATCGCAGCAAAAAACAGCTGATATTCGTATTGCTGTGCAAACAGCGCCGCGCACATTGCACCCCTTTAAAGCAACAGATGCTGCGGCAGTTAGACTTCTGCAACATGTAACGCCTGCCCTCGGCAAGTTTGATCAGGCCTTTAATATTCAGCCCGATATTGCCAGCGCTATTACACCAACGCATTATGGGTTTAACGTCAGCCTTCCCCAAAATGCAACATGGCATGATGGTACAAAGCTAAACGCACAAGATATTATTGAGATTTATAAAGGCCTTCAAAGCGGGACTTACCCATATAGCAGCCTGACCCAAGGTTTGAAAAAAATTGAAAGTTTAAAAAGCGGTACATTACAGTTTTATACCCATACTCAAGATCCCTATAACGCTAAGATACTGACTGTTCCTCTCGTTAAAATGAAAGACAGCGCCCCCGTTGGACTGGGCCCTTGGGAGCTGTCCCAAACAAGTAATCTGCACAGCCTTGTTCTTACTCATCGCACATCAAAAAAAACAGCGCTATTACAAACCATAAAGTCTCCTGATGTGCGCCTTATGGCTCTTCAAAAAGGTGAGATCGATATTTTACATGGTGACATTTCTCCAGAGCTTTTTGCGTACGGTAAAAAGAAGGAGTTTAAAGGCGCTGAAGCTCCGTCTGAATCTTACAGTTACATTGGGTTTAACACAAAAAACACGCCTACAAACAACATTAAAGTACGTAAAGCTATTGCTTATGCGATAGATAGGCAACTCCTCATAAGTGCCTTACTTAAAGAAGGTGCAGATCCTGCGCTCAGCGTCCTTATGCCATCGCATCAATCGGTTTTTAATATTCACCCACCGCAATATAACTTAAGCAGAGCAAAGGCTATTATGCATGATCTTGGTTACAGCCATGAAAACCCGCTTAACATTACATTATCTATTACAAACAACGCCTTTATTCATAAACTGGCCCAAGTGATTCAAGGTCAATTAAAAGGGGCACATATTGCGCTGAACATTCAAAGCACAGAGTGGGGTACGTTTTACGAAAACGTCAAAAAAGGCGCAACAGAAATGTATATTCTCACATGGGTTGGCGCCTTTGATACAGATTTTTTAAACCAAGTTTATCACTCAGAAATGACACCACCTAAAGGGCTTAATAGAGGGTTCTATAGAAATAAAACGATAGATTACCTGTTAGACACCTTAAAGAAGACACCTAAAGGACAACGCCATAATAATATAGCAAAAGAGATCCAACGCATCACTGCGAAGGACCTCATTTATGTACCGCTCTGGCGTGCGTCTCACAAGGCTCTTACATCAAAAAGGGTTGATGCGTACAACATTCCTCCTGATGGCGGATATCCGCTTAATGGCCTTGTTGAGTAGATGTTTTCCACACGGCTTGCACGCGTGCATCACGCCCACATGACCAGCGGTAGTATTTATAACGAACGGGGTTCTTTATATAATAGTCTTGGTGATAATCTTCTGCAGCATAGAACGGCTTGGCTGGCATAATTTTTGTTTTAACTGCACCGTTGCCAAACAACTCTTCCTCATAAGAAGCTTTCAGCTTTTCAGCAATGCGTTTTTCTTCATCGTTTCCATAAAAAACAGCGCTACTGTACTGCTCTCCTTTATCACAAAATTGACCTGATCCATCTAAAGGATCTACATGACGCCAAAAGTAATCTGTCAGCTCTTCATAAGAAACCCTGTCTGCATCATAAGTCACCTCTACCACTTCGTAGTGTTTTGTTTGTTTGGCAGCGACAAGTTCATACTTAGCATCTTCTTTAGAGCCGCCACTATAGCCAGAAACAACATCTATCACGCCATCAAGTTTATCAAAATCACTTTCAATGCACCAAAAGCACCCGCCTGCATAAATTGCTGTTTTTGTTTCTGCCATGAGATTTCCTCCCCAAAGTAAAGCCGCTGTTAATAAGAATATTTTTTTCATCATTTTTTATCCTTTTGCCTTAAACTTTAAGGCAACGCCATTGTTACAATACCTAAGACCTGTTGGCTCAGGTCCATCTTTAAACACATGCCCTTGGTGCCCGCCGCAACGGCTGCAATGGTATTCTTTACGTGGGTACACCAGTTTAAAATCAAGCTTTGTTTCAATGTTTCCGTCAATAAAATCATAAAAGCTCGGCCAGCCTGTACCGCTATCATATTTATACTCTGATTTGAACAAAGGGAGGTCACAGCCGGCACAATGATAAGTTCCACTGCGCTTTTCATCGTTAAACTTACTTGTCCAAGGACGCTCTGTGCCTTCACGGCGAAGAATGCGATACTCTTCATCAGAAAGGCGCTCTTTCCATTCATCTTTTGCCAAGGCCCACTTCTCCTTTTCTTGTTTTGTTACAGCAAATATAACTTTGGGTGCAACCAGCGCTACGGCTGCCGCTCCAAGGAAGTATCTTCGGCTTGTATGAGGTATTTTCACATCTCTCTCCTTCGTGTATCTATTCTATATAGGTATTCGGAAGAAGTGCAACAAAGGTTACATAAATTAAGAAAAGACTTTTTCTTTAAACTCACAAAGATGTTCTATAGGACATTCAGAGCATTTAGGCTTACGGGCAACACAGATATAACGGCCATGAAGAATAAGCCAGTGATGAGCATGAAGAAGAAACTCCTTTGGTACAACCTTATTGAGTTTTTCTTCAACTTTTTCAACCGTTGGTGCCTTAGCAATACCTGTGCGGTTACTAATGCGAAACACATGCGTATCAACCGCAATAGTCGGTATGCCAAAACCAATATTCAGGACAACATTTGCTGTTTTTCGGCCAACACCTGGCAAGGCTTCAAGCGCTTCTAAATTGTTAGGAACTTCACTACCGTGCAGCTCTACTAGCATTTTAGAAAGCCCTATTACATTTTTAGCTTTTGCCTTATAAAGGCCAATTGTTTTAACGTGAGAGATAAGCTCTTCTTCACCAAGGGCAACCATTTCTTCTGGCGTAGTCACAATTTTGAAAAGCTCTTTTGTGGCTTTATTTACGCCAATATCTGTGGCCTGCGCGCTCAGTACAACAGCCACAAGAAGCGTGTAGAGATTCACATAATCCAGTTCCCCCTGTGGTTCTGGATTCAAATCATGAAGCGTTTTAAAAATTTGGTGACGCTTATCCTGATTCATAATCTATGCAACAGTTTTCTTTTGAGAGGTCGCGTGCCACTCATTAAACCAGTCTGCAAAAACTTTCAGACCGTCTTCAAGCTCTGTATTGGGCTTCCAGCCTGTTGCTGCAAATATTTTATCTGTATCAGCATATGTTTTTAGAACATCGCCTGGCTGCATTGGCATAAGGTTCCATTCAGCCTTAGCACCCATCACTTTTTCCATTGTCTCAATGTACTGCTTAAGCGTAACAGGTGTATTATTACCAATGTTATAAACTTCATGCGGCAAATCGCCCGTTGGTACCACGTCGCTCAGGCGGTAAATGCCTTCTACGATGTCATCAATGTAGGTAAAGTCACGCCACATTTCACCGTAGTTAAATACGTTAATGGGACGCCCTTCTGCAATGGCAGATGCAAATAGCATCGGGCTCATATCAGGGCGTCCCCATGGCCCATACACTGTAAAGAAGCGCAGTCCGCTCATTGGCACTTTGTATAGATGTGCGTAGCAGTCGCTAAATAGCTCATCAGCTTTCTTTGTGGCTGCGTAAAGGCTTTGTGGATGATCCACAGAATCAGATTCAGCGTAAGGCACTTTATCGTTACCGCCATACACAGAAGAGGATGACGCGTAAAGAAGGTGAAAATCTTTAGCGCCCGCTGCCACATAATGGCGACAAGCCTCAAGCACACGCATATGCCCCATAACATTACTTTCAATGTAAGCAAATGGGTTTTCAATTGAGTAACGCACACCGGGCTGCGCCGCAAGGTGTACCACACGAGAAGGTTTTTCAGCATTCATAATGCTGTCAAACACGCCCTCTTTTGCAAGATCAACTTTATGAAACGTAAAATGTTCTTGTGACTCTAATTCTGCAAGACGTGCATACTTAAGAGATGTATCGTAATAATCGTTTACACAATCAATACCAACAACTTTCCAGCCTTCATTTAAGAATTTTTTAGAAACACCATAGCCAATAAAGCCTGCGGCACCTGTTACAAGAATTGTTTTCATAAACATGTCCTTACTTCTGTCCAATACATGTGTACATCCAACCAGCATTATTCATAGCTGTGGCATCAAGAATATTACGCAAATCAATACATGCATTACCATTCATCTTGCCGTTTAATGTATCCCATTTTAAATCTTTAAACTCTGCCCATTCTGTGAGAACAAGCACAGCATCTGCGCCATCAAAAACAGCTTCTGCAGTATCTTGCATCTCTACAAACGGCATCTTAGGTGCCGCTTCTTCCATAGCCTCAGGATCAAAAGCAATAACCTTTGCACCAAGCTCATTCAATATTGGCAAAATAGTAAGAGATGGTGCATCGCGCATATCATCTGTATCGGCTTTAAAAGCAAGTCCAAGCACACCAACTGTCTTGCCTTGCACGTTACCGCCCATTGCATTTACAACTTTCTCGGCCATACGCTCTTTAATGCGTACATTGGCCTTAATCACTGTTTCAATAAGTGTTTGAGGCTCATTATAATCTTTACCAATTTTTGCAAAAGCGTTGGTATCTTTCGGGAAGCAAGATCCGCCATATCCCGGACCAGGGTTAAGGAAAGCACGACCAATACGGTTATCCATACCAATACCATCAGCGACATCCATTACATCAGCGCCACAAGCTTCGCTAAGCGCTGCCACTTCATTGATAAAGGTAATCTTCATTGCAAGAAAAGCATTGGCTGCATATTTAATCATTTCAGCTGTAGGTGCGTTTGTTTCAAATAGCTTTACGCCGCGCGCCACAAGAGGCTGATAAAGCTCGCGCATCACCTCTATCGCCTTTTCACTCTGTGCACCAACAACAACGCGGTCACCATCCATAAAATCACTCACAGCATGGCCTTCACGGAGGAATTCAGGGTTACTCGCTACGCCAAATTCAGCATTTGCATTTTCAGCCTTAATCCACTTTTCTACACTCTCGGCCGTCCCAACAGGAACTGTTGATTTATCAACGATAACTGTGTAGCCGCTTAAATGAGGTGCCATTTGCCGCGCGCACATTTCAACATATTTCAAATCTGCAGAACCATCTTCATCTTGAGGCGTACCCACAGCGATGAAAACAACATCCGCCTGCGGAATAATATCCTCATAAGATGTACTAAAAGAAAGACGACCAGCATCCATGTTCTTTTTTACAAGCTCTTCAAGTCCTGGCTCATAAATAGGGATTTTTCCATAATGGGTTAAGTCATCAATTTTCTTTTGATCAACATCCAAACATGTCACGTCAAAGCCAAGCTCAGAAAAACACGTCCCGCTTACCAGACCAACGTAGCCTGTTCCAATAAATGCTATTTTCACTGTATGATTACCTTTTATTTTACCTTCTCAAGGCTGGATGCCTGAGGGTTATCAATATCAAGTTCTTTAATAAAGCTTGCAATTTCGCCTTTAAGCTCTGGGTGGTTCAATGCCATAAAAATGTTTGCTTTCACAAACCCAGGGCGATCCCCACAATCAAGACGAATACCATCGAGCACTTGTCCCATAAAACCTTGCTCTTTAGCAAGTGTTTCCATGGCATCAGTCAATTGAATTTCACCGCCAGCACCAGGCTCTGTCTTTTCAAGCAGGGCCCAAACTTCCGGTGTAAACACATAACGGCCCATAACAGCCATGTTAGAAGGCGCCTTGCCTTCTGCTGGCTTTTCAACAAACCCTTGTACAGGAAGCACATCACCTTGCGGGACAGTTCCACCAGTATCAAGAATACCATAACGTTTAGTATTTTCCTTCGCCACTTCCATGCAAAGCACAACTGATTTTTGATGCTCTTCAAATGTCTCAACCATTTCTTTAAGGGGCACACGTTCATTGTAACCAAACACAATGTCATCTGGCAAAAGGACTGCAAAAGGCTCATCGCCAACAGCACTTTTCGCACAAAGTACGGCGTGACCAAGCCCGCGACGGCGTGCTTGGCGCGTGTACATTACACAGCCTTCTGGAGGCGTGATGTCTTTCAGTAATTCAAGATCCTCTAAGCGGCCTTTTTCTTCCAGAACATCTTCCAGCTCAAAAGAACGATCAAAATGATTTTCAATAGTTTGCTTACCGCGACCAGTGACAAAAATGAACTCTTCAATCCCTGCGGCACGCGCCTCTTCAAGGGCGTACTGCACAACAGGCTTATCAACAACAGTTAGCATTTCTTTTGGCATTGCCTTCGTTGCAGGCAGGAAACGCGTCCCCCAACCCGCAACTGGAATTACTGCTTTTCTTACTTTTGTCATGTGTACTCTCCCTTAAGGTTTAAGATACTTTAACTTTGTCTGTTTTAGGCTTATAAAACGGGCTGTTTTCTGCTGGCGTGTACTCTTCAACAAGTGTCATAATTCCATCAACAGCACCATGCACATCACTTGATGCACAGGCATTTTTTATATTTTTACACTGCGCCTTAACGCTTTTACTGTCAAGTGAGACAGGGTTGACGCAGAAAATATCTTTATGAGAGGTTTTAACCATGGTCTCACTATCATAACTAAGCTCTTCAAAAAGCTTTTCGCCCGGACGAAGGCCAACTTCTTTAATTTCAATATCACGCCCAACCTCAAGCCCACTAAGGCGAATCATATCCTCTGCCAGGTCATATATACGCACTGGCTCGCCCATGTTTAGCATGTATATTGGGTTCTTTTCCTTACCTTTAAGTGCGGCGGCCTGAATAACCAGCTGAACAGCCTCAGGAATTGTCATAAAGTAACGAGTCATATCTTTATGTGTAATTGTAACAGGCCCACCCTCACGAATTTGCTTCTGGAAAAGCGGAACCACCGACCCTGTTGATCCAAGTACATTTCCAAAACGTACCGTAACGTATGATGTTTTACCCGTATGATTTTGGCAGTAAATTTCTGCTGCACGCTTAGCGGCGCCCATAACATTTGTTGGGTTTACAGCTTTATCTGTACTGATGATTACCATGGTATCCACGCCATACTCAGAGCACATATCTGAAACATGGCTCGTTCCAACCATGTTGGTTGAAATGCCTGAGATTGCATTAGACTCTACAAGAGGGACATGCTTATAAGCTGCTGCATGGAACACGACATCAACTTTGCCTTCTGCAAAT
>JAPKEQ010000032.1 GCA_028821995.1 Alphaproteobacteria bacterium | reverse complement strand
TTTATTCGATTGGCGGATATCAATCTCCCGCAGGCGCATTCCAACTTTCATCCTGGGATTTGATCCATTTGCGAAAGCGGGCGAGAAGAGAGTCGCGCGGTGTTTCTGGTGGAAGGACTGTCCAAGCAGTAAATAAGACAAACCCTACAGCGCTCCAAGGTGCCCATAAAGAGATCCCTTCCTCGGCAAGAACCCATGCTACAATCGCTGCGATTAAAAAAAATATAACGGCAAAAAAATAATTTCCGGACAGATAGTTATATTGCCTATAATCATTAGTTCCCCTTCTCATTTTTTTTAGTTTTTTATTATAAGTACGCGCCCTTACAAAAGCCCATGCGCTCATTGATACGCAAATATAAACCGCAAAAAAGCCCAAAACGCCCATATACACCCCCATAAATGCCACAAGAGCCAAAGATGGAAGCATGAGAACCCAACAGGTGGAAATAAGCTGCATATGGCTCCAGAAAGCGCCCATGGCGCGCGTGCCTATGTTTTTATTTGTTTGCATAACAAACCTCATTTAAAAAAGGAAAAAAGAGTAAGAATTACAACATGTATACAGCCGCACTTATGACGTGTCAATTAAAAGAAACCTCCCCCAAAAATGGGAGAGGTAAAAATCGATTGCAGGAAAAGTTAATCCCCTTGGGTTTTATTCAACTTTTTATCCAATGTATCAAGGCGCGTTTTTGCGCGCTCAAGCAGCGTGGGGCGAATTTCTTCAGGCAAAGCAAAAAGCCAGTCATAAAGAACCAAAACGCCAAGCGGAAGGAAGAACAACCAAGTATTGTCATTCAGGCCATGTTTATAATAGATGCCTACAATAATTGCGCTAGCAACAGTAGCAACGCCAGCCACAACAATACCCCATCCTGCATACCCTGAAACTTCTATATAATGCATGCGTTCAGGGTTTTTATAATGGTAATAATGATTATTCCAATACATGTGACGCCCAATGTAATGCACGCCCCACATGGCTGTTAGGTAGGTTGGAAAGGTTGCCCAGGCACCAAGTCCCAGCGCAAGCCCTAAAAACAGGATTGTCGGCACTGCTGCCCAATATGGGTTATCAACATAAAGCTTACCAAGCTTCACAAAGCCGATAAGCCCCTTATCTGTAAGGGATTTTTTCTGTGTTTGCATGAGAGACCTCATAAGTAAAAAAAGAGAGAAGATTAACAAGTTCGCTCTGTATACCACATCTCATTTTTTGCACGCAATAGAAAAGCTAAAAACGCCTAAATATTGGGATTTAAACATGCTAAAGCAGGTGCAAATAGGCATTCTAACCGCCTAGAGATGAGATGCTCACCACAGGCAAAGATCACCTTATAATGTTTTTGATTTTTGGTTTTACTATATGCCTGCCCTGTTGGCTTTGCTGCGCGACGCCTTGGTGCAGGCTATGTCTTGATGTTTTGCCTGCGGCAAAGCCACCGCTCTAAATGCTCTCGCATTTAGGCTCGCTTATTCAGCTTCGCGAAGCATGGAGAAACAGCAGAGGTGTCTGTACTCTAATAGGCCTATATCTCAGCTGTTTCCCCATGACACTGCCGCCTCATTTGTTTCATGGTCGCATGCGAAGCCGTAGGCAAGCCAAACCGCCAATGCGGTTTGAGCGAAAGCGCCCATTTTATGCCAGCGCCGAGAGGCGTGCAGTATTCAAAAAAATAAGGGGCGCTTTCAAGACTAGCCTGCGGGGCTTTGCGATTTTGAGGTCGCGCAGCAAAGACAAAACGCAAAGCCGAGAGCAGGTAAATAAAAGACCAAGAGCGAAAAACTCTTAATGAATCATTGTTTTGTTGCCCATGTGCGTTGGGTTAGGAAGGTCTTCATTTTCAGCGGTCCCCTCCTCGCCCATAGCTTGGCTATATTTCCATTTCAAATCTGCGAGATGACTAATAAATTGAACATGATGCCCAAGCATCGTGTGGAAATTTTCAAGAACTTCCGTGTCGTTTGTGACCATGTTGACCATGCGCAAACGCTGTTCAATAATGCTAAGCTCTGGCGTTGTGAGAGATTCTTCATCTGGCAGCACAAGCGGCTCGCCAAGTACATCTGCTGGAAGTAAGTTTTCTAGCACAGCTTCTGGCGCAAAGTTAATGGCTACTTCAAGTACTGCGCCGCCTTCTTCAATTTTATCAAGCAGTTCATATACCATAAACATACGGTGGTCGCTAATATCGCTAAAAATATTGCGGTCAAAATTTTTGCCTAAAATAGCCGTTACGGTAATTTGTCCCATTTCTGTAAGGTCATAAGTGAAAAAGACACCACTATCTTCGACAATAATATTACCCTCTTGGAGATCAAATGTATGGTTGCCATCTTTGTGATCTATAATCTCAACAGTGCAATGCTCCGATGCGCGAAAAATATGAACCTCGCCAAGTGAGAACAGCTCTCCATCAACCTGCATTTGATTAAGAAGATAAATTTCATCGCTATGCTCTGAGAGCTGTGCAAGCTCAATCATTGCATCTTCTAGCGCTTGCATCATCCCCTTTTTATTCCCTGCAAACTGCATTGGGCCGCCTTCTTGCTCCTGCGCCACTTCCACTTCTACTTTTGCAAGGGTAAAGGCGTCCTCCATAAGGTCGCTATAACTACTATCCAGCATGGTAATAAGAAGGTCTTGCTCAATTTCTGGGTCATCCATTATATGCACCACATGTGCGGCATGACGGTAAAATAGGCACTCAAATGGGTCAGCTAAAATTTCGGTAAGTTCTTCAAAAGAGATATGTTTGAGCGTTGTCATACATATATTGTGGCCCTGTTCACACCCAAAAGCAAGTGTGAAGACAACAAAAAGTGCCTCATTTATGAGCTATCTGATTATTATTGATACATTTTTGCCTAAATGCCTTGAAACCCTTTTTTTGAATCACCATATCTTTATTATTCACGGTAAATAGGGAGAGGACTACAAACTATGTCAGAGAATCAAAACACGTCATACGACCTTCAGCAAGAACCACTCGGTGAAGACAATCTTTTTGTTGGTCACGGTCCAACATCTACACAACCAGGAAAACTCATCCATTCAACCAATATGTCTGCCCCATACCGAGATGAACAATCTCAAAGGCCACAAGATAACTACGAAGGTGAACTTCGTTTTGCAGATGACCCTCAAGAACGCAACACAGCTGTATTTGATGAACTTGTTGCAGACTGCATGACGGAGAGGCAGTTTAACGCCCTAAGAGATCTCACAATTCTTCCTAAGGATATACGTGACAGCGACCCTGCCTACCAAAACCTTTTGAAGGATGTGACAGAAAACATGGTGCATGCCCTTAAGGAGCATGACGCTGGGTATGAGCCTGTGAATGAAACCAATGGCCTTTCTGAAGAAAGCCTAGAAGATGTACCATATAAAAGACGGCAGGAAATTACACATAGCGCTCTTGGTAATGCGAGCGAGCATTATGAAGAGCTAGAACTGCGCGCCAATTATGAACCGATGAGCGCAGCAGATGATACGCACCCGCCGCTTGATGCGATTGAAATTGAAGAGCTACGTGCTTACAAAGCGCAAATCCGTGAAGAAACTGCACGCTATTTTGACGTAGACCCTCATAGAGGCAATGAAGAGCCTGATCTTTCAGAGAGGCAAGTACCTGCGCTTCAAGATGCTTTGAGCCCTGAAGAGGTAAGCATAGGCCGCAGCGGCCAAATCAGACGCTACTGGGCTGATTTAGATACAGAAGAAGAACGTATTGAACTGATGGAGCTTGAGGCGCAGCAAGAAGAAAGAGAGCTTTATAATAAAAACCCAGACCTCTTTGAAGAAGTGCCTGCACTTACAGAATCAGAACAGCAGCGCATGGAAGAACTGACAAAACGCGTTGCGGAATTCCATCATGATGCGCAGGAGGATAAAGTGCGTGAACAAGAGTTTATTGCAGACCTTAAAGCAAACCTTAAGCGCGAAGGTTTTGATTTGGATGCCCTAGAAGAGCAGCACCTAACAAATGAATATGGTATGGAAGATGACTTTGGCCGCTAAATAGGCCTCAAACACAAAAATCCCCTGTGGTTTGGTACAGGGGATTTTTTTTATGTCGGAGAATACACTTTACCTCTCTGGGCCTTCATCTTTGCCAGAAAGCCCCGGCACAACCTCTAGGCTTGGCGCTTGTGCCTTGCTATCTTTTGCAATTTCAAGTGCCAGTTCTTGCTTGAGCGTTCTATCTACAAGGCGGCTCATACCCTTAACTGACTGCGGATCAATTTGTCTTACTGTATTAAGTCTTGCCATTTTTTTTCCCCTCTATGCTGCTTCTACGTTTAGGCGTTGTAAAATTTGCTGTAGCTCATTCATGCTTGGGCAGGCAAACGTACGTGGGTTTGGCCCTGCTAGCGGAATTAAATCGCCGTGCGTGCTCATGCCGCATGGCAACAAATCCCCCATCACATTTGTACTACTAAATTCGTGATAACTCACTTGTACGCACCCGCCAAGGTGTGTGAGCATTGGGTCTCCGTAAATAAGGAACCGTGTGGACTTAAACTCTGCTTTTGCGCTCAAATCTCGCACATCTAACATGCCGTCTCTTTGAATAAGTAAAGTATGCTGCCCTGCCTCATACATGTGTGTGTTCTTATCTATGGTCTCAACTTCAATATTTGTTGAAGTATTAAAGAAAATACCGCGAATCGGTGCAATGTTAACCATATGCATCTTTTTCACATACAAGTAATCTGACCCGTCAATTTGCTGAATTTCTGCGCCAAGGGATACAAGAACATCTTCAATATCAAGTGCGTTGGCTTCTACAATGCATTGCTGCGTGCTGGTATGCAGATTATCTGTTTCATTAAAATAGACATGATAGCTTTTTCTAAGGTTTAACATTTCATCCAAAACACGTGTGGCCACTGGCCCCATACGCATATGCAATTTCATGACAGATGGATTAGATGGATGCTCATCCTTTAAGATTAAATGCCGTATATCAATAAAATAAACGGAGTCTTGCCCGCTTTCATGAAGCTTACGCTTTAATCCCTTATAACTTAATGTTGGAACCATTACTTGTTCTTATCCCTATTTTCCCTTTTACCCAATACTTTATAGAGGGCGATGAAAGGGAGTATGGGTTTTGCCTGACAGTGGGGGTTATCTTTACTTTTAGGTTTGTGTTTTCCCTTTGCTGCGCGGTATATGAAAAAAGGTGAGACCAAGAGAAAAACACAAATATATGTCAGCTCCCCCCTTCTTCCCATCCCCATAAACAGTTAACGGATTGATTTAGGGAGGATATCCATATGAATAATTTTGCACAAAGCACATTTGAACTCACATCTGATGAGGGCGTTGTTAAACTTAAGAATGCTCAAGCATACGCTGACCGCTACCTCATACTTGAGCTTCATAACAGTAATGGCATGGTTAAAGCGGTTGATCTTTCTCTTGCCGATTTAGAAAAGGCTCTTAAAAGACATCAAAAAGGTGCAGAAATTTCTAGCACTTGGAAAGATGATATGATGCATAAAGCCACTCTTGGCATGACAAAAAATGGCAGCAAAATTCAAATGACCCTCCATGAACAAACTTCTAGCTCAGATGGGTACAGAGAAACAGAATATAGCGTGGTTTCTTTTGAAAGGCATGATTTTTTAGAACTTCTTGAGCGTTATAAAATGGCTAATCCATATAGGCCACTTAAGTCTGCTGAGGAACTTGCCCGCTGGGATAAAGATTGGTAAATATTGCGCGCTTATAGCTTTTGATTCTTGACAAAAGGCTTAAGCCTGTATACATTCCAAGCAATTTTCACCTTCTCTTTCCCTTTTCTTTGATACATGGAGCCCTTTCATGCAACGTAAATCAAATCCTATCAATGCTGTTCTCAAGAACATTCCCATGCACGCAATTGCCGTTTTGGCTTTTGTGGTACTGCTTAGCCTTTTTGGGCTTATCATCGCCTTTTTGGCTGTGGCCACTGCCTATTCCTTTTGGATGAACCTTTACGCCTATTGGCGCATTGTGGGATATGAAACATCACCAACAACTTGGCGCAGTGACCCGAAAGGCGGTTATTTTATGATAACGGCCCTCCTCACAGTTGCCAGCTGCGCAGCACTCCCCTTTGGAGTCTCTGCACTAATGGGTACAAGCCTTCTCTTTATAGTCGTCACCTGGCTCTTGGTGAACCTGTTCACGGCCTTCTACGCCTTTGAATGGAACAAAACCTTTGAAACAGGCGAAAGCGACTAAATCGAACTTAAAAAGCCCCTCACATGAGGGGCTTTTTGCTGGTTTAAGGCTCTAACCTCTCAAATTCCAGGCGTCCACATGCCACTGGCCATGGGCATTACAGGTTAAAATGCCGCAAGCGCCTGTTTTAAGTTTAAGGCCATGTTCGCTGGCAAAACGGTTAAAATCACCCGTTACATGAGGGGCAAAGCGCGCAATACCGTTACTGGTTACGGCCCACACCACATTATTCTTTTCTTGGTTTTTTATAAGCTGTGCAAGGTTATTCCACCCGTCAATCACACCGCCCACATCAAGGTGCCAACCTTCAGGAATAAGTGCTTCTTTTTCCCATTTTTCGATAGCTTCCTTGCCAAGACGCGAAACAACAACGCTTTCTGGCTTGTTTTCATCTTTGCCGTAATCAATCTCTCGTAAAAATTCTTCCACCTCAGGGAAAGAGGATTTTTCCGCAGCTTCACTGGCAATGTGCGCCGTCTGAATTGTGCGCTGAAGCGGTCCACTATAAACAGCATCAGGGGCAAGCCCTTTATTTTTAAGCATAATGCCAAGTTTTTCAGCCTGCTCCTGGCCTGACTTTGTCAGTGGCAGATCTGTACGTGCACCAACACGGCGCGGCTCTTCATCTGCCTCAAATGTATTCCCATGACGAATAACGACAAGTGTTGTCATGCTACGTTCTCCCATACTGCTTCTTCACCCTCTTTTAAGCAACCCTCCATTTGCTGGCGGCGCGCCTGCACAGAATCAGCAAACTCTTTTAAGCCCTCAAAAGAAGTCTCTATGGCTTTAAACTCTTTATGTAAATTTTCTAGAGCAAGGCCGTCATCACTTTTTTCAGGGACCAGTGCATGAAGAGACTCTGTGTGCTCAAGTACATCTCTCATATTTTTACTCATGGTACGCAGTGCCTTTTGGCTTTGTATATTTACATCAGACATAGCTTTTACACTGTTTTGAATTTCACCTGTTGCTTTAGCTGTTATACCCGCAAGTTTTTTAATTTCATCGGCAACCACACTAAAGCCTTTACCAGCATCTCCCGCGCGGGCAGCCTCAATACTTGCATTAAGCGCCAAAAGGTTTGTTTTACTCGCAATATCGCCAATCATAGCGTTTGCACGGCTAATCTGTTCCATAGCATCTTCCATTTGCTCTGTAACGTCTTGAGCTTCCCTTGTGGTTTTTGAATTTTTCTTTACAGCATGTAAGGCGCCTTGGCTTGATGTTTTGAGCGTACCAAGCTTTTCCTTCGTATTTTCTTGCTCTCGGGCAAGGGTATCCACCATAGGAGAAACGGATTTAAAGGCACTTTTAAGAATATCAATTTGGTTAAACCCGTCTTTAAGCGCGCTTGTAAGCTGATAGAAACTTTGAATAAACTTCTCTTTTTCTAAAGTATCCTCTACAGGCTGGTCCACCACAGGAACATCTGATATTTGAGGCACTTCTTTTTTATGAGATACAGGATTCCAGAGAAAAAGAAGCAAGCAAACAGATGTTGCAAGCGCACCAATAAAAGCCAGCGTAGACTGATTGAGGACTTCTGGGTGTAGCGCACTTAATAGAGCGAGCTCTGCGCCAATGATAGCCAGAGCTACAATACATACAACTACTCTAGAAAATTTATGACCCATTTAAATGCCTCATCTCGCTTTTTAATTTTATGTTACCGGATGCATAAAGCAGTGTAGCGGAGTCTGTTCTTTTTTCCAACTCCTTCTCACACAGCATCTCCCTCTCTACACTCTATCTAAACCAAAGAAAGCATTTTTATGACTCGTGCTCTAACGCCTGCTAACAATGCAGCCACGTCCGCCTCAACTGTTCGTCCTGTTATTTTTGTTAAGATTGATTACACAAACGAGCCTGTGCTTGCCCATAGCGATACAGGTGCACTCAGCTTTAACGGTGAAACCTTTACAGGCGTTGGCCAGGTTGGCAGCATTAGCGGCATTGAGGAACAGGGCGAACTTGCTGTATCAGGCTTAACCATGACCCTTGCAGGTATAGACCCGACTCTCCTCTCTCAGGCAATGCATACCCCCCATCAAGGAAAAAGCATTCATGTTTGGATTGGCTACTTAGATGAAATGCAAACCCTTGTAGATACTCCGCACCTTGTATTTAAAGGCCGCATAGATACACACACCCTTACCCTTGGGGAAACAGCTATCTTAACCCTGACTGCAGAAAACAGACTGGTAGACTGGAGCCGTCCACGTACTCTTCGCTTTAATACAGAAAGCCAAAAAAGCCGTTTTCCTGCTGATGAAGGCTTTATGTTTGTGGCGCAAGCTGCAGAAAAAACAATTATTTGGGGCCGCGGGTAATCCGTGAATAGCAAAGCTTGGGCATTACTGGACCATTACAGTGCCCTTACTTTTACTTGGGGCGTAAGCGATTGCTTTTTGTTTGCCGCTCATATGCAAGATACATTACATGGCACCTCTCTATACACAACCCATAAAGGCAAGTACCACTGTAAACGAAGCGCTATACAGTATTTTTACACACAAACAGGAGAGCGCAGCTTTAAAAGCGCCCTAGAAACCATTTGGCAAAAAAATACATCAAATAAAGTGCGCGGCGCCGTTATTTTAAGAGAGAATGCCTGCGGTATCTACTTAGGCAGGCATACCGCCTTTAGGAGCCCTACAGGCGTTACATATATACCCTCATCTTTGCAGGATGTGCCTTTATCCCCTAAAAAGTCTTGCCAAACGCCTTAAATCTTTATAAAACAGAGACAAATCATATCTTTTTACTTTTTCTTAGCGGAGTCTCTTCTCATGAAGATTCATCAAATTATCTATACCATGCAGGCATTTATGGAGGAACGCACATCGTTTTCCAATGTACTGCAAGTTTTGGTACGTAACACCAATTGGTCTGATATTCAGTTTGCCGTGTATTTGGAAGTGGATACCAAAGACTTTCAAGATTGGATAAATGGTATGAACTTCCCCAGTATGGAAGATCAAAAACTTTATATTCAGCGCATTGCCACCCTCATGGGCATTGATATTTGCCAAATGGCAGAGACACTCAAAAAGCTTGAGCTTCATAAACGCGACCCCAACAACAACACCTTTGTGGATGCCATGCAAACTTTGGACTTCACCGTTCTTGATAAAGAACTTACAGGTAAGGTTATGTTTGGGCCTCACGTGCATAAAGAGCAAACAGGCACACTGATCAGCAAATTCAAAAAGCGGCGCGGGCTTCCTAAAAAAAGCCGGCAGGTTGACTTTACTGAAGGCGCCATGCAGGCCATTGAAGTGCAAATGCTTCGGCCTTTTGACAATACCCCCAAGGCAGATGACGAGAATGAGCAGCAAAAGCCTGAAGTTCTCTAAATGAATATCGATAAGAAACACCCTGCCATGCGCGGGGTGTTTTTTTGTTGCAGGACAGAATCAAAACAGATATAAATGTATACACTTGTGATCTTTATTCTGTTTTCCTTCTTGTTCTTGTGTTTGGGCTCACCTTAATAAAGACGCCCACAATAAATCCCCCTCTTCTCCTCAAACTCCAAAGGAATCCCTGTCATGCTTACAGCCCTTGTAACTTTATGCTTTTTCATCGTATCCAGCTTCTCCGCTGCGATGTGCGGCTTTGCCTACGCAAACTTTCATGAAAAAGTGTCCCATCTGCACAGTCATCAACAGACCTTGCACAAAATTTTCAGCGTCATTGGCGCCCTTGGTGCTTTTGTGTTTTGCCTTTATTGTCTGTATTTGATGGGATTTGTATCCATCATCCTTGCAATCCTGTCGCTCTTCCTCATGACCATCCCTTTCTTTTATGGGATTACGCGCGTTGTGACAATTTGCATCCCTAGCTAACAGGAAGGACAGCTCATGTTCGGCACTGCTTTTGCCTTTGGGATCATCCCTCCCACCATGGCATTTATTGCTGGGTTTGTGTTTTTTCTCACCTTTATGGATGACAAAGAAGCTTGGAACAAAAACATCCTCTTCTTTCAAGAGAATCTGCTCAGGCCTGTGACTCTTTTTTTTATTCTGAGCCTTGGCGGTGTGCAACTTGCTTACTCACTTGGCTTTATTATGTGGTTTGCCATTTGCCTTGCAATGCTTGCCCCCATGGCGTTTGTACTGGGCGCGCTCAGCACCATAATCTTTGATAAAGATAAACGTGAGTAAACGATTTTAAAAGCCCCCTAACTGGGGGCTTTTTTGTGGGAATGATTTGCGAAGAACCGCTACTTTAACGTAGCAAAGCAAAGTTAAAATGTAGAACTAAGAGCAAAGAAGGCTCTCTACCAAGCACCAAGCTGGCTCAGCGCTTCTGGTACCGCCTCAAAGTGGTGGTCTGGGCTTTCAACAATTTCAAGCAAGAAATCTTTATGCTTTGCTGTTCTAAGCAAGGCAATGGCATCTGGCGTGCCAAGCATACAGCTCATTGAATCCATCATGCTTTCCGCACGATCGGCATTAATGAGCATAATATCAACAGTTAGGTTTTCATGGTCGCACTCAAATAACAGGTAACTGTTACTGGGCTTTTCTAAACGTAGAAACGCTTGGTAAGGCAAGGTCTCTAAATCATCGGTAAATGGAAGGACATGGGCAGACATTTTAACTTTCCTCTTCATTTGTTTTATGTGCATTTTATTTAGCATTTATTATTTTCATAACTGGCATTGTATACAAATATATAGTGCGTCGCATTAAAGCCATTGATGACACCCCCTGTCATTAAATATGTCAGGTAGTATTGAAGATGCTTTTAAGAATCACCATATACAATTATAGGGATAAACAAATTTTGTGGCCGTAAACGCCACATGGAGGATAAAAATGAGTGTACTTAAAGAAGCTATTTCAAGGCTAGATGACGAAAGCATGACAGTTACAGTACGTGAAGAAGGCCCTCATAAGGATGCATTTTTCATGAGCGAAGGATTTGCCTGCCAGGTGCCTTTTGAAGGCCCTGATGTTGAAGCCTACAGTGGAAACCGTGATTACGATACACTCGTACGCGCCCATGAATCTGGCAACCTCCGGGAGGTTGATTTTGATGAACTTGACCGAGAAGATCTGAATGAACAGCTAGAAGCTTCAAGAGAAGCATTTTCCCGCGATGAGCTTGATTTAGAAAATCTCATGCAAGATGATGGCATTGATTTTGGAGAGAGATACCAAGAATCAAGCCGGGCTGACTATGAAGAACTTGACCCTGATTTTGATATGCTACGTTAAATAATACCAAGCAACAAAAACACCCCGCAAAATAGCGGGGTGTTTTTCTTCGTTTTATTTAGCCTCTTGCAGAATTCGGTGAATCAACAGGTTCAGGCTTTTGCCTGAAGCATCCTGCGGATGAACCGCATCTCCTGCATAGTTGCGCACGCCGTCACCGCCCATAGCAGAACTGGAAATATCCAGCATGGTGAAGTTCTGCACGTCTTCGCCGTAGCACTGCTTGGCCATTTCATGCAAAAACACCGCGGCAACGCCGCTGGCAGCGCCGCAGCCAGAGGTGCTATTCACATAGTCTGCTACCCTTGAGCTTTTGATGGCTTCATAGAAACCATCGTGAAGCGGCATTGACCAAATGGCGTCGCCGCTATCTCGTCCTGCTTTTTCCATAGCACAATCCACCTGGGCGTCCTGCTTCCAACTGGGGATATAACGCGCGCCAAAGGCAGATTTGCCCAGCGCTGTCAGCGTACCAACAGCAATCAGGTTT
Organism: Alphaproteobacteria bacterium; assembly: GCA_028821995.1. Classification (GTDB taxonomy): domain Bacteria; phylum Pseudomonadota; class Alphaproteobacteria; order UBA2136; family JAPKEQ01; genus JAPKEQ01. The sequence continues at coordinate 4,187 of JAPKEQ010000032.1, read as the reverse complement.
TTAGGCGTGCCGCCGTGCTTAGACATTGCCAGCATGGCATCTGCCAGAAGCAAGCGACCTTCAGCGTCTGTATTGGTGATTTCCACTGAAGCATCTTTAAACGGGTATATATCTCCCGTCCGCATAGCGGTTGAGCTCACTGCATTTTCAGCAAAACTGAACCCCAAAAGTACATTGACCTTTGGCTTGGCAATTTGCAGCCATTGCAAAAGACCAATGCCTACGGCAGATGCGCCCATATCCTTCTTCATCTTACCGACAGATGCAGAAGGTTTCATGTTGATACCGCCAGAATCGAACGTGCAGCCTTTAAGCGCAAGGCCCACATCAACTTTGTCAGAGTCAGGATTACCACGATAAACCACAGTCATGAGTTTGGGCGTGTTTTCGCTGCTACGGCCAATAGTAAACGTAAAATTTTCATCGGTCAGCTTGTGAACCCGGCTTTTAAATTCACTGGCGCCATTGGCGAGATGTTCAATCTCGTCGCGCAAGCGAATTGGCGTTGCAAGGTTAGCCGGCGCCATAACAAGCTGGCGTGCTTTAACAATACCCAGCGCTGCAGCGGCAAAAACATCGTAATGTTTTTTCACCACAGCAACCGTTACAGGTTCTGCATTTTTTTTCATACTGAAAGCACAAACGCCCTGACCAAAGCCAATGGCAAATTCATGCATGTGCTTTGCATCAGCAGGGAAAGTGAGCGCAACTTTTTTGCGATCCCTGCGCGATGCCTTTTGTCCCGCAGTCACGCCAGAAGCGCGCGCAGTTTCAGCAGAAAGCAAACTGCGTTGAGGTATGTTTTGTGTGATTGATTTTTTGTTGTCAGTCGTTACGTTAAGCATGTTATTCAACATGATAAACCTCACAAGGTTAAGAATGAGAAGAAGAATTGGAAGGGCAAAAGCCCTTCCTTGTTAGGTTAGCTTTTCGGAGGTTCCAGAAAGCTTTGTGAATCAGCCATCAGCTGAAACGTGGGAACATCTTGTTCCCACATGCCAATGCCGTAAACGCGAGAATGGTCGCTTTTATGAATGAGCTCCACCACAAGGGCTTGTGCAAATTCACTCAAAAAAGGAAACTCATAAGGCAGCTCAACTGCCGTTTTGTACGGGTATGCATCAATGATGAAATCCGCCAAATCACTTGCGGCAGCACGGGCACCTTCAATCGTGCAAATGCTTTCCAGATCCATTTGTGGATCATTCATCCATTTGAACCCGCTGTAAACAAACAAACTCATAGGATTTTTTCCTTCTGTTAGAAAAAGTGAACGTAGATATAGAAAGAGCACGAGGCTCTTTCTGATATAACTGGATTATAGGGAGAATTGTATACTTTACAAGTTTAAATACCGCTTTATGCAGATTTTAAAAGCGCTTCCGCTCTTGCCAAATCTTCAGGGCTATCCACGCCGTTCATCGCTGGGCGGCCTTCGTAGTCTACAACCGTTGTGTAGATATCCATATCGTTTTCCAAAAAGCGGAGCTGCTCAAGGCCTTCTAGGGCTTCAAAGTGGCCTTCTGGCAATGTTACAAACTTTTTAAGTGCATTTAGGCGGTAGCCATATAGGCCAATGTGGCGGTACACAGGGCTTTTTTCTTCTTTTAGGCGTAGCTTTTCTTCCTTACGTATGGCAGGCAGAATATTTTTACTAAACCATTTAGCTTTGCCATTTTTACCCATCACGCATGTTGTACCGCTAAAAGGCGTGGCCTTTTTCTGCTCGCGGATTTTATCTAGCTCTTCCCATGAGAGGTTGACAACGGGCGTTGCCACAAGTGCATCGCTATGTTCATGAAAAACATCAATAACGCTTCGTACAAAATCAGCAGGTGTAAACGGGGCATCACCTTGCAGATTGATGACAATATCAGGCACAGTTTTCATCTTAAGTGCGGCTTGAAGCACACGGTCGCTCCCTGTTTTGCAGGTATCATCCGTCATAATAGCCTGCGCGCCGCAGGCCTCCGCGTGTTTTATAATCTCTTCATGGTCTGTGGCCACAGCCACTTGTACGTGGGGCAGGCCTTCTGCTGCATCTTGCGCAATGTCAATCACGCGTGAGAGCATACTTTTACCAGCAATGAGTTTAAGAGGTTTACCAGGAAGCCTTGTAGAGCCAAAGCGTGCCGGCATAATAATCGCGATGTTTTGTATCTGTGTCATAGCGCCATCATACCCCCTACCTCACAAAAAAACCACCCCCGAAGTTGGGGGTGATTTTAAGTTTCGATTTAACCAGCGCGTTGCTGCATGATATGCGCATGGCGAACATTAAAGAGCGCCACAACCATAAAGCAGCACTGGTTACAGGCCTCAAGTTGAGCAAAAATTTGAGCATTTGAAGCATTTTCTTTTTGCGCTTTTTCAAGGTCTTTACGTGTATCTTGCAAGGCAGCAGCAGAACGCTCTAAAGTGGGCCAGCGCTCCTCAGCAATAGGGTAAGGCCGCGCAGGCCTCTCGCCGGTTTTTACACGCTGATACACTTGCAAAAGCAGCGCTTTTGCAGAGGCCAGCTCTTGCGCCAGCTCGCTGTATTCAGCAACACTAAACCCGGCAGGGTCTTCCAAATAAGCAGCATAACACGCATAAGCATCATCAAATGCATTTTGCGCTTCATCTTGCAGGTCCGAAAGGCTTTCACTTGCAGATTCAAGCAGGGCTTCTTCACACAAGGTCAAAAGGAGCTTGTATAGCTCCAGATTGCGGCCAAGAACTTCCTGAACGTAAAGCATATCAATGGGGCTAGAGCCCAGATGTTCAATATCTTTTTCAGTCACATCAATATTGGTACGCAAAATGATGATGGCTCTTGCCACCGGCACAGCAATAGCCCGGCTCAAAAAGAGATTTGCTTTACCGCCAAAACAGCGATAACGCCTCAAATGAGCGATGGCTTCTTTCTGATGCTTGTCCATTTCAACAAGGTTTTCTCTGTAGCTTTCGCTCAGAAAAATCCGTTCAGCAGCAACATAGTGCTGAACAGCCTTGCCTGTAATTTGGTTCAAAATCAGATCAGGAGCTGATCTCACGACAGTCATGGGGATCTCCTTTCATGGGAGAGAAAATAGGAATGATAGATCGTTGATATTTTTAGGGTATAGGGTGCGGCCGCTTTCGCGTCAAGGCGTAAGGCAAAAAAAAGGCCTCCCCGAAGGGAGGCCAAGTTCAGGGAGGGATTCTTCAATCTCTTCCCCTCAGGGGTGCTTGGGTAGCAGTGCTATCTGGGAGGAGGTCGACAGCAAAGCCGGCATCCAAGCACCCCTGCGGGTCATCTGGGCATCTAGCAAGAACCTTGGCGGGAGGAGCCTTTGTTCAAACGAGCCACACAGATTCGTAACCCTTTCCCCCTCTAGGAGGAATTTGGTAAAAGGTACACAATGTGTTCCTAATATAAAGTTATGGTGATGGTTGGTTTTGTTTTCAAGGCATGGCATGCACTTTTTATAAGAAAAAAATATAAGGCTCTGTTACAGTAAAGAAAGTGGTTTACAGAGAAAACAAAAACTGTATACTACCCATAAATTTATAAAATATAAATAAGGCATATGTACTTATGACAACACAAAACACGGCGCAGGTTACATCTATCTATGAAGGTCGCATTTTAAACATGCTTGGTAACCACCTTAACGTGGTTGAAACTTGCATTAAAGCGAACACAAATACAGTGGAAGCCATGGCAGACGCTTGCGTTGCAGCCTTTAATAACAGCAACAAGCTTATGTTTTGTGGTAACGGCGGTAGCGCCGCTGACGCCCAGCACTTTAGCGCTGAGTTTGTGATTCGTTTTGTAAATGACCGCCCTTCTCTTCCTGCAATTGCCCTTAACACAGATACAAGCGCACTTACAGCTTGCGGTAATGACTACGGTTATGACTGTGTGTTCAGCCGCCAGATTGAAGGCCTTGGACAAAAAGGCGATGTACTGTTCGCAATTTCAACAAGCGGTACTAGCCCTAACGTTGTTAAAGCGATTGAAGCTGCAAAAGCCAAAGGCATGACTGTTATTGGCCTTACAGGTAAAGACGGTGGGAGCATGCTTGAATCTTGTGACATCGTGCTTCATGTTGCAGATAAAACAACAATGCACATTCAAGAAACCCATGCTACAGCACTGCACATGATGTGCGCTCTTGTTGAAAGCAAAATGGGCTTTGAAAAATAACCTCTAAACACATGAG
>JAPKEQ010000031.1 GCA_028821995.1 Alphaproteobacteria bacterium | reverse complement strand
CTCAGAAACATCTAATACCCCATAATCAAAGCGACGCTTGATGGAAAAATTAGGATACCCTTGCTGACGGATAGAAGCTTCATGAGATTCCCTTTGCTCATGGGTAACTTTAGGCAGCCACCCCATACCAGAAAGCCCCTCAAAACGCTTAAAAAACTCTCTCGTAAAGAGATCAAACTCATCATCCGATACATATTCTGATGATAGAATAAAGCGCTCATTCGCTATGAGTAAATGTAGATAGGATTGAAGATCTTCCTCAAGCTCACTTGCTAAGTCATTAGCAATTCTATCAACCTCTGCTTGCCTTTTATTTTTTTCAATTTCTTTAGCTGTAAAGAAAGCCACAACAACCAAAGTCACAAAAATACAAGAAGGTATAATAACAATGAATTTTCGTAAAAATGAACTTCTCTTATCAAGTAATAGAAATATAAACGGAGCAAGCAAAGACACACCAACTGCATCTCCCAGCCACCAGCTTAAATAGTTTGAGATCATCCCCTCAGCAGGAAGAATACCGTACATATAAAGAGTGAGCGTCCCCACTGTTGCGCTCACGATAGAGCCGAACCAGCCTCCTAAAAGAAGAAAAGTAAATACATCATGGTGGTTACTAGGCGGAATAGAAGATGCTGGCATAAACTTACGTACTAAAAAGGCTCCAAAAGCTGCCTGCACCATCCCCCCAAAAGAAATCCAACTTGCTGTCGGAAGGGAACGTATCGCACTAATAAAAGACTCATCTCCCGCAGTTTCAACAGAAAGAATTAAATTCGTTGCAAGTGCTCCTATAAAAATAGCAGGCAAATAACGGTATCCACCTAAAATAATAACAGCCAACGAAAGGCCGGCAGCAGGCCAAATAGGTACAGCAAAAGCAGGTGGAACAGCAAGGGTATAAGAAAGGCGTCCAATAGCTGTATATGCCATAGCAATCAGCACGGATTTAATCACAAATAGAGCGATCTGCCTCATTAAGCGTCCAATTTTAGTTTCTTTTAGACAAACATCTACCATAAAGCTAAGCCTTAACGAGGTAAACTGTCTATCCTTTCTTTTATAACACTTCCCCAATAGTTATCTCTTATGAACCTTCACGCAAAATCACAATCAACCTCTGAAAGTACTCATGTATGCAACCATATTCAAAGGCAGGCCCTACAAGGGGTAAAGGGTATATTTTTTTTCATCAAACAATGCTGCAGACTTGCCTAAAAGGTTGACATCATATAGAATAAAAAAGATTTATAAATCTGAATTTCTTTTAACCCTTCAAGGGAGACTAAGATGTCACAAGACAAAAAAACTGGCGCTGAAAGCGTTCGCTGGGACCACACGCAACTATACGCAGACCTGAATGATCCCAAAATTGATACAGACCTTGATGCCTGTGAAGCTTTAATTAAGCAAATGGGTGCTCTTAAAGGTAAGCTCTCCACCAAACTTGGTGAAGTTCTTACTTTGGATCAAAAGCTGGAACGTACATCATACGATTTGGGCGTATACTCCCTGCTTCTGCTGTCAGAAAACCCTGACAACACCAAAGCACAACAGATGGCTTCTAAAGTTGCTGAGCGTTTGGGCTCACTGCAAGCTGTACATACAACTTATATCAGCATTGAAATTGCCGCCATCTCTGATGCCGACTATCAAGCGCTGCTGAAATCTGACAAAGTTGTGGCGCATCACAAGCCCATGCTGGATAACATCCGTAAAAACGCCCAGTACCAACTGAGCGAAGATCAAGAAGCCATGCTGGCACACCTTGGTCCTTACGGCCCTGGCGTAATGGGGGATTACCGCGAACTTCTTGAAAGTGAGCTCACATTCCTAATCCCTATCGAGGGTAAAAAGCGCAAAAGTCGCGTTCGTCTCACTGAAGCTCTCGATATTTTGGAGAAGAGCAAGGATCGTGCATACCGTAAAACTGTTTTGCTCATTATCAACAAAACCTTTAACGATACTAAGTTTGACCGCTTTTCTACAAAGGCGCTCAACAGCAGCATGGGCCTTAAAGCCACCATGGATAAAATGCGCGGCTATGACCCTGCTAATCCTATGCAGGCTAAAAACCTTGGCAACATGATTGATGATGCTACAGTGGAAGCCTTGCATGATGCAGGTAAAACCCGCGGCGCAGCTTCATGCGCTGAGTTTTATCGCTTGAAAGCGGCAATTTTGAACAAAGCAGACGGCGTGCCGGCAGGTACACCGCTTGAATGGTCAGACCGTAACGCACCCATGCCACTGAACTCTGATGACAAAGTGAGCTGGGCAGATTGCATGACCGATGTTAAGGCTGCTTACGGCGCCTTTAGCCCAACTCTTTTGAGTTTGGTTGAGCGCATGGAAAGTGAGAATTGGATTGACGCGCCTTACGTACCTGGTAAGCAGGGCGGTGCTTACAACTGTTCTGGCCCTTACAGCGGCGGCGACAAATCATGGAACTTCCTGAACTATCTTGGCACACGCCGAGATGTCATGACGGTTGCCCATGAACTTGGACACGGCGTCCATGGCCTGCTTGCGCTTGAGGCGCAAGGCGAGCTTATGTGGCACGCGCCAATGCCTTACGCGGAAACAGCATCTATTTTTGCTGAAATGCTGACCTTTACGCATATGCTTAAACAACCTATGAACGACGCTGAAAAGCTGGACCTTCTCATGGGTAAAATCAACGACTTCATGAACAGCGCTGTGCGTCAGTTGTCGTTTAGTGAGTTTGAGCGTGCTATCCATACGCACCGCCGCACAAAAGGCGAGCTTTCCGAAGATGACTTTAACGGTTACTTCATGGAAGCCAGCAAAATGTTCTACGGCACGGAAGGTGATGTGTTCAACTATGATGAAGCGCAAATGAAGCGTATGTGGTGTTACGTGGGGCATTTTTATAATGCATTTTACGTCTATGCCTACGCATTTGGCGAGCTGTTCACGCAGGCGCTCTTTGCTAAGAAGGATGATTTTGGCGACAAGTTTGAGCCGATGTATCTGGATCTTCTGCGCTCTGGTGGTACCAGAAACGCTGTTGAACTGACCAAGCCATTTGGCCTTGACCCAACAAAACCTGAGTTCTGGAACGCAGGCTTTGACGTGGTTGACGGCTGGATTGCGGAAGCTGATGCACTCGCGAAAAAGCTCAACATGGTGTAAGCCATAATCGACATATAAAAAGGCCCCCGCATTGCGGGGGCCTTTTTTCGTTTTATAAAAATAATTCTAAAGTTTGGTATGAGTGCAATTTTTTCTTTTGGTGAGGCGACGTGTAGTTAAAACTACATGAGCCAAAATCAAAAGAAAAAGGTGCCTCATAACAAGCTTTAAGCGGCAGAGACTTTCATTGGGCCAACATAACACGTCGGCGCATTGGTCGCTCCGCGCATCTTCAGGTCATCTGCCTGAGTCAGCTGCTTGTACATGTCGCTCAAGTGCCCAGCAATTGTCACGCCTTTAATCGGACGATCAATTTTGCCATCTTTAATCAAGAAGCCTTGTGCGCCACACGAGTAATCACCCGTCATGATATTTGCGCCAGTTCCCATCAGACCTGTCACAAGAAAACCTTCTTCAACGTTCAGAAGATCATCCCGTGTCATAAAGCCATTGGACAGTGTCAGGTTGCTGGTTCCGCTTGCAAAGCCGTTAGACGGCAAACCAAGCTTTTTACCAGAACCTATTGTCAGTAGCCACTCATTCAGAACACCTTGCGTCACAAGTTCGCGCTTTTGCATCGCCACACCTTGGCTATCACAATAGCGAGATCCCAGCCCACGCACCACCAGCGGATCATCCGTAATGGTAATGTTTGGATTAAAGACTTCAGTGCTTAGAGCATCTTTAAGGAAAGTTGACTTGTTAAAGACAGCATCTCCGCTGATACCAGACATAAACTGCCTGAGCAGAACCGTTGACATTTTTTCATCAAAGAACACAGGCATTTCACGTGGGTTCTTAATAGGTGCAGCGCCAAGCATAGAGAGAGAACGGCGAACCGCCTCATCTACAATGAATTCCCAAGGCTCAAGATCTTCAGCATGACGCTGAGCATCGCCCCAGTAAGCCATAAAGGTATCATCACCTGCCCCAACAAGCGCCGAAGCTGTCAAGCTGGTGTAGGTGCCCTCACCACTCACAAGCAGGCCATTAGAGTTTGCCGTAACAGACTCACCATAGCTTGTTGATGCGTAGCAAGTACCCTTGGTTACGCCTTTTACAGCAGAAGCACGCACTGACATCTGTCCCGCAAGAGCTTTAAGGGCACTTGCATCCATCAGCGGCTTGCTATCAACCTTGCCAAGGTCAACTGGCTTGGCCCATTGAGATGACTCAGAAAGTCCTGCATAAGGGTTTTCAGCTGTATATTCAGCCATGGCCACAGCACGATCTGCAAGACGCGTCAAACCTTCAACAGAAAGATCAACGCCTTCAACACTTGCAAGTTTTTTGCCTTTAAATACCGTCAAAGCTATACCGTGCTCGCTTGGACCTTCATAGGTCTTCTGCTCGCCGTTTTCGGCTTTAATTTCAGTGCTTTTAGAGCGGCTTACATGGCAAATCGCATCCGTTGCCCCTGCTTTCTTTGCAAGGTCAATTGCCTGCTGTGCCAATTTTTCATAAGAGGTTGTCATAGGGTTTTCCTTTCTCTTACGCTGTGCCGCCAACTGCAACTCCACCCATAAGGCGTAGTGTCGGCTGACCAAGGTTAACAGGAAGACTTTGGCCTTGCTTACCGCACATACCAACGCCTGCATCATATTCAAGATTGTTACCAATCATATCCATGTGCATCAAAGCCTTATAGGGGTCTCCCATGAGGGTTGCACCTTTCAAGGATTTAGTCAGCTTGCCATTTTCAATAAGAAAGGCAAACTTGGCATTAAACACAAACTGGCCCGTAGCGCTTTGCACACTTCCGCCAGAAAAGTCCGTGATATAAATACCGTTCGGTGTCTGAGAGATAATGTCAGCAGGCGTCATTTGACCATTTTCAAGGTAAGTGTTACGCATACGCGGCAGCACAGGAAAACGGAAGTTTTCACGACGTCCACTCCCCGTGGATACAGTACCAAGCTTACGTGCGCTGATACGATCATGCATCAGGCCAACCAATCTACCATCCTCAATGAGAGTGGTTTTTTCAGTTGCTGTGCCCTCATCATCAAAGTTGAGCGCGCCCCTTGCATTTTGATCCATACCGCTATCAACAATGGTCACGCCTTTAGCAGCAACCATTTGCCCCATCTTGTTATGAAAATTCGACGTCTTTTCAGCGTTCGCATCTCCTTCAAGAGGGTGACCAATAGCTTCATGCAGCAATACACCAGCCCAACCAGGGCCAAGCACTACAGGCATTTCACCAGATGGGCAAGGCACTGCTTTCAGCATGCTATTTGCAGCAGAAAGCGCAACGCCCACATGATGCTTCCAATGCACATCAGCGATAATATCAGCATAAGTCGTACGGCCACCAAGAGCAGAACTTCCTGCCTCAGTGCGTCCGTTTTCCTCAATTTGCACGCTAATACGTAGCTGAACCAATGGGCGAATATCTTCGCACATAAAGCCATCAGGGCGCACAATGAGCACTTTGCTCATGCTACCAATCAAAGCCACAGTGACGCGGCGTACGCGAGAATCTTGAGATCTTGCATAGTTATCAACTTGCTCAAGCAGAGCAAATTTGTCCTCGTAGCTCATTTCGGTCAGCGGGTTAGCACTGCCGTAAAATGATTGCGCACTCACTTGAGGCGCAGGGAAAAGCGTGTGCGGCGAAACGCCAAACACAGCATTCAGGTTAGAACCTGCTTCCTTAACAGCACAAGTAGAAAAGTCCGTTGCAAATTGATAACCATAGTTACCATCCACAACACGACGCAGCCCAAAACCGCCATCCTCGCTATAAGAGGAATTGGTTTGAACATCAAGCTCAGTGCTACCAGGTTTAGGTTGAGATGAACGGCTTACCGCCTCATCCCAGATTTCTTCGCAGAAAAGTTCGCCATCATCGGCGCCTTTGAGGCTATCGGCAACAAGATTTGTTGCAGCAGCTGCATTCACGCCAAAGCGGTCCAGAAAGTCATTTGTGACTGACATGGTTTGCTCCATTCTTCAGTTAAAGGTAGAGTATAACAGATTATTAAACACTATCAATGTATACAAACCCAAAACATACCGCAAGAGATTTTTAAAAACAGATGCCAAAAAACAATTTTAATATTCAAGCATTTCTAGATGATTTAAATGCAGGAAATCTTTCTCATCACACAAAAAATGACCTGCAAATTTATACAGAAAAACTCACAGCCCTCACCCTTAAAAGCTATGACAACTTTGCTGAAAACTACCTTAAAACTGTAAGTCATGAAGATTTACTCCTCATTAAGCAAAAAGATAAAGAAGCGTTTGCAGAGAATATACCTGCTGGCGGAAAAATTCTTGTTCTTGCGGCAGGCTGCGGCAGTGAAATTTCTTTCTTTAAAAAAGCAGATTTTGACGTATCGGCTATTGAACCTTCAGAAGCTTTTGCAGTACATCTGAAAGATCATAAAATATGTAAAGGCACTCTCACTGATTTATCAGCCTATAAAGATGCTACCTTTGATGGCGTTTTCTGCTATGCAGGCATTTTACACCTACCAGATATACAAGGGCACAGCATTGGCACCGCACAGGCCTTTGCAGAAGCTTCCAGGGTACTTAAGGCAGGCGGATACCTCTTCCAACACGTAAGAGAAGGCACCGGTGCTTACATTCAAAAAGAAACGGGGAGGTTCTTCCAGATGTACTCAGAGGAAAGACTCAAAGAGCTTGGAAAAGAACAAAAACTAAAAACAATAAATGTCTCTCATATCCATAAAGCCCCTCTTCCTGAGAGCTTTAAAGAGTGGATTAGCATGACTTATCAAAAAGAGTCGTAGATGGCGCAAGTTTATTAAGGATAAAAACAGCAAAAAATTCAGCAGTAGAATAACCTTGAGATTTTTGAAGCTGCTCAGACTTGGCCTGCGCAATATAAAAGGCCAGCTCCCTTACGGAAAGTTCTTGGCGCATAATCTTATTAAAGGCTTCAAGCATAGATGATGCCTGCTCTTCTAGAGAGGATTCTGCAAAATTCAAGTAGAGTTCTACAAGACTTTTTCTTGTACTTTCAGGGCTTGTTATAACTGCGCTTTTTTCCATATCGGCAGTGTAACAGAATTTTTATTGAAAAAAGTGAAAAAGAACACTTGACCTAGCCTCAAAAACTCTCTATTTTTCGTGAACGTAAGCGAGGGCTCATAGCTCAGTTGGTTAGAGCACTGTGTTGATAACGCAGGGGTCGGAAGTTCAAGTCTTCCTGAGCCCACCATCGTTTACTTGAAAATAGAATATGGGGCCTTAGCTCAGCTGGGAGAGCGCCTGCTTTGCACGCAGGAGGTCAGCGGTTCGATCCCGCTAGGCTCCACCATTTTCAAACAGATTTAACACCCATGTGGGTGTTTTTTTGTGCATTAAATATAACAAAGGTAAAGAGAGAGGCATTAAAAAATATTTTTCACTGCTTTTTCAGCACTAGCAAACCTCTCCTCAAAAGTACCACTGATGGTTTGATATTTTTTATTATTTTTTTCTAACTCTTGCTTACAAGCATTGAAGAATGGCTTTCTATCCTCAGGAAGGTACCTGTGCGTATCATCGACCCAAGGCACATCCACATCTAAGAGCAAATACAAATCATATGACTGCTGCTTGGCTTGCTCTTCAACCCAGCTGTCGCACTTGCCAAACAGTTTATGGCTCCAAATTTTTGTAGTTATCAAATCAGTATCACAAATCAGCAAATCTGGAGATTTTTTTAAAGCTGCTTCAACAAGGCTTAATTGGCCTTTTGCAATTTTTTTCATATCTAGGTAAGAAATATTACCGTCTTGCTGGCGAATCAGCTCTTCTGCATACTCAGGAACAAGTACAGCCTTAAAACGCTTGGCCAAGTTTTTAGCAAGCGTAGATTTACCGGTAGACTCAGGGCCAAAAATACAAACCTTAATTGTCATGCCTTTTCTCCTAATAAAGAAAACTTTGCATATGTTGAAAGTAATTCTGGCGTCACATCAGGGCAGTTATTCCTCTTTCCTAATATACCTTGGGTTTGGGATGTGTCAAAAGTTATGCCTGTAGCCTGAAAAAGATCCATTGTACGGTATGTCTTAAAGAGGTTTGCATCAGTGCGGCAAAGTGCCAAATAAGCTGCAGATTCATCTGGATCCATATCTGAAATTTTTGCAATTTTAGATGTCCACAGCGGGGTTGTTAGCCCTTTCATAGTAATACCTTCATTATATAAAGCCTCTAGTAACTGCCTGAGGCTCGCCCCCTTCTCGCTCGCTATATGATAGGTGCCAATTTTCTGCTCCAATGAAATATTGAAAAAAGCAGAAGATGCATAATCACATGGCGTCACATCAAGGTACAGCTCATCAAGGGCGCTTTCAGGGAAAAACTTTAACTTTTTAATACCTGTAAAGAACATATTAATAAAATCAGATTTTGCCGATACACCTTGTATTGTATCCCCTGTAATCAAACCAAATCGGTAAAGAGAAACAGGAAAACCCTTTGCCTGAAGCTGACCAAGCAGACGGTCACTTACCCATTTTGTTTGCGCATAGCCACCATACACAACCTTTGTTGAAGAAAGATCATCACTTTCATATACAGTGCCCGTGTTCTGATCCGTTGCCACAAAAACGGAAAGGGTTGAGGCATAATGTAAATGCTTAGCCTGGCCACTTAAACAAAATTGAACCATATGCTTTACGCCTGTTACATTAGAGGCTTCAAGAGCCTCATACGGCAATACAGTATTCACAAGAGCCGCGCAGTGATACACTGTATCTACTTTTTGAGAGAGCTCTTCCCATAAAGTTTTGCGAAGCCCTAGATATTTCTGGGTTATATCCCCACACACAGGCGTAATACGTTGCCATTGACTATCTGAGAGCTGAAGGTTTTGTATATGCAGAGCTTGAGCAATACGCTCTTTCGCTTGCTCTATACTCCCTGCCCGTACAAGCGCAAATACATGAGCTTCACTGCCTACAAGAATTTCATGCAACATACGTGCACCAAGAAAACCAGTAGCCCCTGTTAGAAAGGCATTTTGGAGTTTTTCTACTGCAGCCGAGGCCGTTTCTAAAGCTGGCATCACTTCACTTAAAAGATCCTTCACTCTATCATGAAGGATATGGGCATCCATGCCACCTGATTGAAGTAAAGCTCCCCCTTCATCTAACGCTGCTGCCATATCTGCAAGCACAGTTTTGTCAGCAACAAGCGTTGGGGAAATATGCCACCCAATCTTTCCGGCTTGAATGGAGAGGTCCAGCGTAGCAAGGGAGTCACCACCTACTTCAAAGAAGTTATCCGTTGATACAAAGTTCTCTACGCCAAGTACAATGCTCCAAATATCCGCAAGCTTATATTCAGTGGCTGTATTTAACTTTTGCTTTTTAGAAAGGCTTAAAGGGTAATTTTTGAGCTGTTTGCTATCAACCTTCCCTGTAAGAGTTTGCGGAAGCTCCTTTAAAATTTCAAAGCGATAAGGAATCATCCATTTAGGAAGTTTTTTGGCTAAATTTTCTCTTATCTCTACAGTACTTATCTTTGCATTATTAGGCTGAATAAAACCAACGAGCTGTTCTCTTAGAGCCGTATCTGATACGCCCCTTTTTATAACAGCACAGCGTTTAATACTTGGATAACTCATAAGTACCTTTTCAATTTCTTCAAGCTCTACAAGCTGGCCCCTCACCTTAACCTGCCTATCAAGGCGGCCGTAGAAAACAATTCGGCCATCTTCAAGGCGCTCAACTTTATCTCCAGTACGGTAATAACGTACACCTTTTATAGTGGGGAATTTATAGGCCGTTAGCTTCTCAAGGTTTTTATACCCTCTTGCGAGCTGAATACCGCTTATATAAAGCTCACCTTCATGAGATGGCTGCCCCTTCTCATCAAAAATAGAGTATCCCGTATGAGGCACGGCAGCTCCAATATCAGGCATGCTCCAATTCGGTGTACATTTCACCATGCTTGTACAAATCGTTGCCTCTGTAGGACCATATACATTGACAAGATTGACCCGCTGCGACCAAGTACGTACTGTTTGAGCGTCCGGCACCTCCCCGCCAATAACAAGCGTTTTTAAACTTGCTGAAACTTGAGCAGGGTCTAATATTTTTAGGAAAGATGGCGGCAAATCAATATGCGTAATCTTCTTCGCGTTTAAAATATCGTAAAATTCACTTACATTTTGCAGCTTACATACTGGTTCAATATGTAATGTAGCACCAGAAAGAAGTGCTGTGCCTATATCTGAAATAGATGCATCAAAACTATGAGAGAGGTAAAAAAGAGCCTGCGCACCGGCAAAATATTCAAATGTTTTGATCTGTGCTTCAAGAATATTTAACAGCCCTGCGTGCTCAACCATGACACCCTTAGGCATGCCTGTTGAACCTGATGTATAAATAGTATAAGCAAGATGATTTTCTTGCATTGTGACAGGCTCAAGTAAAGGATTTTCTGCATAGATTGTTTCAGCATCAAGTACAACGCCGACACCTGCATCCTTTTTTATAAACTCTTGTCTCTCTTCTGGCAGGCTTGGATCAATAGGTACAAAAGCAGCGCCAGCCATCCAAGTTCCAAGTAAAGCTTCAAGGTAATCAATAGATTTATAAAAATGCAACCCAACAACATCTTCTGCGCCAAGGCCTTGCTGCTTTATATGCCCCCCAATTAGGAGCGCGCGCTGCCAAAGGTCTGCATAAGAGACACGCCTATCTCCCTGTACAATAGCAAGAGTATCTGGATACTTTTGAACAATCTTGTGAAGTGCATTTAAAAACACGTATTAGGCTCCCTTAGGCTTTTCGCAGATAAAAATAGCGCGCGGGCTATCAGTGCAAAGACGTTGCCCTTTCACGCCGCCAAACATCTTAATATTTATAAAGCCAACCTCTTCAAGAAGCTCTCTAATACGGCTCGGCAAATACATTTTAGCGCCGCCGTGATGTACTTTTTTGCTACCATCTGCAGAAAAAAACGTCCATGTCTGCTTGTACATACCAGTCTCCACATTCATACCATATTCATGAAGCAAGGTGACTTCACCATTTGGGGTCTCACGACGAATAACTTTACAAGGATTACTTTTCATAAACCCATCAATAATGTTGCTAAAATCTAGCGCAAACATACCACCCTCTTTTATGGCCTCATAAGAGCGTTTCAGCATCTCTTTGTTTTGCTCATCACTTTGTGAGTACCCAAAGCTTGTGTACCAGTTAAAAGCTGCATCACATATTCTATTCGGCTTAAACTCAAAAGCATCCCCCGTATAAAACTCAGCTTGCACAGCTTCCTTTTCAGCATTGCCTTTTGCTCTTTGGATATAAGAGTCGCACTGATCCACACCAATAAGGTTTTTCCCCTTTCGTGCAAGACCCATACTAACAGCACCGACGCCGCAACACTGGTCAAATATAGTGTCGCCAAGTTTAACTTTAAGCTCTTTTTCTAAAAATGATATTGTTTGCTCATATTCAGGGTCATGCACTTCATGCTCAAGCATTACATCAGCAAAAACATCATCGTAAAAATCTGCCCACCAATTTTCATTTTTTATAGCTGTGCTCATCTCTATACTTTCATATTAAACTGTTCATGCATGAGTGCTGCTGTTAGAGACAACATCAATACAGGTTCATAAGCGGTTTGCTCTACAGTCGTCATGGTTTCTGTTTTATCCAATAGGCTTAAAAGTGCTTTCTGATTGATAAGAGAGAAGCCTTTAAAGCTATGACTACCAATAGTATCTCTCATAAATTCTTTCATACGGCCAGATGTATAACGGCTCACTGGCGGCGCCATAAAGGCTTGCTTTTGGCGTTTATACACGGTTGGCGTCAGCACATTTTTGGCTGCTTCACGCAGAATATGCTTTTCCATTTCGTCACGGATTTTCATATTGAGAGGTACGCTTGCTGCAAATTCAAAAAAGTGATGATCTAAAAACGGCACACGTCCCTCAACAGAGTGCGCCATCTCTGTGCCATCACCAAGGGTTTTTAAAATATAATTAGCAAGGGTGTACTTGCTCCAAAGGTAAGAGGATTGGTCGACCTTACTACGCCCAGAAAGCTGGCCAGAAACGTCTGTATCTTTCATAATTTCTGAAAAATAATCAACTTCAATATCACCTGAAAGCACTGATTTAAATCGTGCTCCCATCGCTGATTTTGCCTCAAGAAAGGCTGGGATATAGCCAAGCTCTTTTTGCACGGCGTCCATAGGTAATGCATCGCCATAAGCAATATGCACGCCGGCAGTAACAGGGTTATTTTTAAAGAGCGCATCTAGCTGCTCCTGACTGTAATCCTGTTCCTTAAATAAATCTGTTCGCAGGTGCGAGTATCCTGCAAGAGCTTCATCAGCCCCCTCTCCGCCAAGCACAACTTTAAACCCTGCAGCATGGATAGCTTTACTGAGCATATACTTTGCTGAAAGGTGTCCGTTAATTGCAAGCCCCTCACTCATAAACACAGCCTTTGCCATGTTCTTTACAATGTCGTCACCGCTCACATTCACTACATGCAGATGCGCGCCCAAATGGTCTGCCGTCTCTTTTGCTATATCTAGCTCATCATAAACGTCCGCTTCAAAGCTTACTGTAAAGGCATCTACTGGCCCTCCTTTAAACTTAGAGACTGTACCAAGCACCGCACTTGAGTCTAACCCGCCGCTCAAATGGCAACAGATAGGCACATCAGAACGCATACGTAGCTTCACAGCATGTTCAAATTTTTCTTTGCACTGCTCCACAAGGTCTTCTGCATTATGTTCTTCACCTTCCAGCGGAAAATCAATATCCCAGTACCTCTGAATTTGAACCTGTCCCTGCTTTGCAACCAAATAATGCCCAGGCTTTAACTGTGAAATGCCTTCAAACATAGTTCGCCCTTGTGGCTGATACTGCATGGTTGCAGCTTGCAAGAAAGCGTATTGATCCCACCTCGCCTCAATACCATAAGCAAGTAATGCTTTAGCTTCAGATGCCAGAGATAATGAGCCGCCCTGCCCTAAATGGTAATGCAGAGGTTTAATGCCAAAACGGTCCCTGCCAGCAAAGAAAGTTTCACGCTTTAAATCATAAAGCACAAAGGCAAACTCACCACGCAAATGCTTTAAGCAGTCTGTGCCGTACTCTTCATATAAATGGATGAGAATTTCACTATCTGACTGGCTCATAAATTTATGACCTTTGCCCTCTAGCTCTGCACGCAAGCGTGCGTCATCGTAAAGTTCGCCATTTACAACAGCAACAATGCTTTTATCCTCATTAAAAAGAGGCTGAGTTCCTGTATCAAGGTCTACAATGCTAAGGCGCGCATGGCCTAGCGCAGCGGTTGCATCATCAGAAAACCATGTTCCTGTCCCATCAGGGCCTCTATGGCTAAGCGCAAGAAGAGATGCCTCAACAGAGGAAGCATTTACCCCAGAAGGGTTGTAATAACTAACGATCCCACACATCAGAGCCGTACGCACTTAGGAATTGTTTTTTATCTTCCTCACTATCAAAAACTTCATTAAAGCTTTCTAGTGGATGAACAGGCCCCCAAAGTTTTTCTACTGATTTCAATTTGCCATCAGATGCCATTTGAATGCACTCTTCAAAAGAGCCATAGTTTGTTCCGATAAGCTTTAGCTCTTTTCGAACAATATCATTAAACACAACACCAACTGGCGGATACTTACGGCTTTTAATAACAATAATACCTTGCGGCTTAACAGCACGGATTAGTTTTTCCATGGTGCTATCATCAGCAAGGGTTTCTACTGCAAAATCAAGGCTATTATCTTCAAGCTCTTCTGCAGCATCTTTCATATCCACATCTTTAAAGCCACAAGCCTTTAAAATATGCAATGTAAGCTCCGAAATACGGTTACTACCAAAAACAATACCTTTATCTGATGGCTGGATCGCAGCTTTTGTAACGGCATAAGATGCAGCAATAGGCTCCATATAAGCCCCCATCATAAAACTTACATTATCAGGTAGCTTATAAATAGAGCGGCCAGGCACGCAAACATACTCAGAAAATGCGCCCTGATGATCAATGCCAAGCATTGTGCTATGCGGACAGCATTCAGGCGTACCTCTCTTACATGTTGGGCATTCTCCACAGGCAATAATAGGCATACATGTCACGCGGTCCCCCACTTTTACATGAGTCACGTGAGTTCCGACCTCAGTCACTGTTCCAGAAAACTCGTGCCCTAGAACCAACGGGGCTATCACACGGTCAATCTGTCCTCTTGCAGCATAAACATCCGTACGGCAAACACCTGTAAGCGCAATTTGCACCACAACATCGTTTATAGAAGCCACCTTTGGCACCTCTACATGATTAACAGATACATTTGACCCAACTTTTTGAACAGCTTTCACTGGCGACACCCTTTTTATAAATAGTGAACTGCTAAGAAGTCTAAGCATCATTTCAATTATTTCAACCTATGTGTTGAAAAAAAACCTTTCCTCCCTTATATAAAGCGTACCTATGCATCTCTCTTACCGTTCCTAGAAAGGACAACACATGACTTTCCATGCACAAAACCACCTGCGAGTGGTCAAAGGCATTGAACATGAAAAGATTGGTCACGGTTTGGTTTTTGGCAAATTCATGCCCCCAACCAATGGCCACCTTTTCCTTTTCAACTTTGCAAAGGCATCGTGCCATAAACTAACCATTATGGTTTGCACACTTGAAGATGAGCCTATCCCTGGCGCAAAACGCTATGAATGGGTCAAAAAGCTCTTCCCAGATTGCAACGTGGTTCACCACGCAGCAGAAATCCCTCAGCTTCCTGAGGAGCATCCCAATTTTTTCAACATCTGGAAAGACAGTATCCACCGGCATTGCCCTGGTGAGAAATTTGATGCTATCTTTGCTTCAGAGGATTATGGCTACAACATGGCTAACATCATGGGGTTGCGTTTTATCCCCGTGAATACGCGCCGTGATATTGTGCCTATTTCTGGCACTATGATGCGTGAAAACCCCATGAAATATTGGGATCACCTGAACCCTGTTGTGCGGCCCTATTTTGCCAAACGTGTTGCGGTGCTTGGCGCCCCCAGCACAGGTAAAACAGAGCTGACTCAAGGGCTAGCCCAACACTTTGGCACCACAATGGTGGGTGACTATGCGGAAATCCTTCTGGAAGACTATCAGAACAATATTCCCGGCTATGATCCTAAAACAATGCTAAATATTGGCGATGTATCCACGGTTGCTCGCGGACAAATGGCAGGGCTTGAAGCATTGCTTCCACAGTGCAATAAAGTTCTCTTCAGTGATACAGAGCTCATCACGACTGCCATGCGCTCACAAAAACTGTTTAGCCAAGTCCCTGACTGGGTTGCTGATGCATCTTATTCACAACACTATGACCTTTACTTGCTCATCAAGCCTGATGCATCAGCAAGCAAAGAAACTGTCATGGACTATAAATGGCTCCACGGTGAACTTGTTCGCCGCGCACTTCCCTTCATGGAAGTTTTCCACGACTCTCACGAGGGCCGCTTGAAGGAATCCATTCCATACGTGCAAGAGCTCACCACTTAAACGAAAAAAACAGCCCCTTTCGGGGCTGTTTTACGTGAATATCCCTATAAAATTTGTTTCTTGTTAAACATTACAAAAAACTCTGCATTTTTTTTGATTTGAATCAACCTAAAGTGCGCCTTTATATTTCTCTAAATAGTTCTTAAGCTGTTCTCTATAATCAACTTTTACACCTTCAGAGACATGAGAACTTATATTAGCAAATTCACCCTTTTGAGAGCTATATTCTAAAAGAGCGCCTCTCTTCATATCAAAGTACCATCCATGCAGTTTTATATCACCTGCATCATACCTTGCTTTTATCCACGGAAAAGTAAGCAGATTTTGCATAGAGACGATAATGCCCGCTTTTTCCAAAAGAGTTGCTTTTTCACACTGGGATATATCCTTAAACATTTCATCGATCATCTCTTTTGCATCAGAAGCAATATCAAGCCAGTTCTCAATAAAATCAAACTCATTACCAGATTTAGCCTTGTAAGTGTCTGTTGCAAGCGCGCACATACCGCCGCATTCGGCATGGCCAAGAACAACAATATGTTGAACCTGTAATGCACGTACTGCGTACTCAATAGCTGAGCTTGTTCCATGCAAGGAAGTATCATTATCATAAGGTGGAACAAGT
>JAPKEQ010000030.1 GCA_028821995.1 Alphaproteobacteria bacterium | reverse complement strand
GGGCCAAGTACTTTACCGATTTTACCAACAGTCGCCATGCAATCTGGAGAAGCAACAGCGTAGTCGAATTCAAACCAACCACCCTCAATTTTCTTCACAAGATCTTCTAGGCCAACCATGTCAGCGCCGGCTTTAGTTGCTTCTTCAACCTTCTCGCCTTTAGCAAATACAACAACGCGTGCTGTTTTACCTGTACCATGTGGAAGAGAAATCATACCACGTAGCATTTGGTCGGCGTGACGAGGGTCAAGACCAAGGTTAAATGAAAGCTCAACAGTTTCATCAAATTTAGCTGAAGTGGCACCCTTAAGTGTTTTAATCGCTTCAGAAATTTCATATACAGACTCTTTATTGATGGCTGTACGGTTCGCTTTTACACGTTTACTCATATTTCTATACTCCCCGATTAACCGTCAATAACCTGAACACCCATAGAGCGGCAGCTACCAGCTAGCATGCTCACAGCGGCGTCCACGTCGTTTGCGTTCAAGTCTTTCATTTTCACTTCAGCAATTTCAGCAAGCTGAGAGCGCTTAATCTTACCAACAAAGCCCTGAGAAGGTGTTGAAGAACCCTTTTTCAGTTTAGCGGCTTGCTTAATAAGGAAGCTTGCTGGTGGTGTACGTGTTTCAAACGTAAACGTACGATCAGCGTAAGCAGTAATTGTCACAGGAATCGGTGTTCCTGGAGCAATACTTTGCGTCTTCGCGTTAAACGCTTTACAAAATTCCATAATGTTTAGACCCTTTTGACCAAGAGCTGGTCCAACAGGAGGGCTAGGGTTGGCTTGGCCTGCAGCTACCTGCAGCTTAATGTAGCCTGCGATTTTCTTCGCCATAGTTACTATCTTTCTATTGGTTATCCGCCGTTCGAACGTATATCTCCTATAGACACACTCCGGCAAACTAAAGGGTTTCATACCCCTTTTACGCACCCATGTCAAGCCTTAGCGCATATAAACTTCAAATAAATTTTAATTTGTCAAGGGGGTGCAACATAGGGCAAACTCATTTTTATGACTATGGAAACGGCACTTTTCTTCGGACTTATCGCACTGGGCATTCTTTTGTCCAAAGTACCTATTGTCAGGTCCCCCTTCGATTGGATGGAAACTTTTTTCCATGAGCTCAGCCACGGACTTGTGGCCACATTCACCTTTGGCTGGATGAAACGCATGAAGCTAAACTTTGACGGTAGCGGCCACTGCGTCACAATGGGCGGCATGCGTATCCCCACCCTTCTTGCGGGCTATACAGGCGCAGTTCTTTTCGGCATGGCCATATACCTTGTGGGATGGCACATCGGGAAAGGTGCCTTTACTGCATTTGATCAACTCTACGTGCTTCGTATTCTTATTGGCCTGTTTGCTGTTGTCACACTCATTTCTGTAAGAGACATCACCACACTTATTATTATGATTTTTATGATGGGCGCACTCGGGCTTCCTATATACTATGCAAACTTTTTACAAAGCTTCCCTTGGTATCTAGAGTTCATCGGACTTTATATCATGAAAGGTGCGCTCATTGCGCCCATGCACCTAATTGACGGCAGACATGTAGGAGACGGTGCCGAACTAGCTGACCGTACATTTATTCCAGAAATTGTTTGGATTGTGCTCTGGCTTGCTTTTGCGCTTATGGGAATCTATTACCTCTACCTTGTAAACGTACACCAAGATACGGGCTACGCATGGTTCATGCTCACCCAAAGCCTTCCATTTTAAGCGGCAAGTTTTTCAAGCACGTCCTGCACAGAAATATCTGAAATATCCTGCTTTTGAAGAAGCTTCATCAAACTACCGCGCGGGGCAAAGGTTTCAGGGCTACTCCCCTTTCCGAACAGCATCACACCCTCAGCACCCACAGAGGCCGCCAGATGCGTTGATCCCGAATCATTACCAATTACCGCATTAGAAGCCCACATAAGCGCTGCTGATTCCTCTGGCGCCAAATCAAGCACCTTCAGACCATGACCTGCCTCATGCTGAACCTCGCTCATCAAATCTTTTTCTACAGAGGTGCCAAGGAAGACAAGCTGTTCTAGATCCTTATCAAGCTCTTTTGCAAGCGCAGCGTAATGAGGCCAGCGCTTTTGCTTAAGGCGATCAGACGAACCAGGTAAGAGAACAGTAAACTGCCCCTCATCTAACGCAAAGCGATCAAGCACACGATCCACCGTGCCCGCATCCACTGAAATTTGCGGCGCAAGGGCAAAAGCATCTTCTGAAATATGCAGCCCCTTATCATGTAGAGAGTCTAGCACCATATCGCTCACATGCTTATGCTCTGGGTGCGCATAAGCGCCAAACAAATTCTGCTCCAACTTATCTTGAATACCCATTACAAGGCGCGCATCTCCAAAGTCTGAGTGTACATCGGCGTAAATATTCAAATCAAGCACCGCGTCAAAAGAGCCTACAGCCTCAGGTCCAGCCTGCTTTGTACACGGAAACAGGAAAGAAAGAAGCTTTGCATCCCCCCGCATAAGAGAGACATCATAAACATCATCCAGTGCTTCAATAATACCCTTAAGTAAAATGTAATCCCCAAAGCCCGCAAGTGGCGCAATGAGTAACTTAAAATTCTGCATATCTGTCATTTACTGACATCCTCCCTAGCATAAATAATTTAACGTCCATTAAATTCACAGCTCATACCATTCCAGTGGTAGCCTCCCATACAAACATTTCCACCACCGCCTGACGACGTTACAGCAAGACAGCCACCACCATCAGCACTTGCATGGCCCGGCGCATACAGCTTTGAGCTTTCGGCGCAAGCTATAGCCGAATCCAACTGCCCCCTCAGGCCAGAAACTTCAGCATTATTAGCCGCCTTATAGGCTGCCAAATCTGCGTTTACCACATTAATATCTGATTCAAGAACTGCAATACTAGCATCCACACTATCCTTGTAAGACCTCATCATAGAATGCAAAGACATGACCTGACGACTTAGCCCTTCAGCACCTGAAGGCCCGGCATGCACCTGCCCCAAACAAGAAACAGCCATAACAGCGCCGCTAACTAAAATCTTTAAAACATTCATATTGATACCCTTCTACAAAACATATAAATCCACCTACATCTTCTGCCCCCAAACAAAAATAAAAACTGACAAAAAACCCTCCTCTTATAACAAGAGAAGGGTTTTTAATCGATCAATCTATAAAGCCAAGACGGCGTTGCTCCCGAAGCTTTTGCAGCGCCAGCATAGAACGAGGACCACGGTTAAGCGCCTCCTCGTACATATTCCGGAAAACTTCTCCCTGAGCTGCCGCATCCTCTACAGCAATATGCGTATGAGGATAACAAGGGTTACTCCAAGAATCCTTCCATGTGGATGCTTTCACATCTCCAAAATGCACCTTACGGCGCACCCCCAGAAGGTAAGACTGCATATCAAGCCCCTTATTTCCAAAAGGGTTTTCCATGCCAGACATTTCATAACCCGCACTAAACCAATGAAAATCAAAAGGCCCTGGGCGCGCTACAGGAATAATATCCACCTGCCCATAATACCCTTGAGATGCCCAATTTTTAGCAATCATCAGCCATTCTGTCAGGTTTCTCATAGCCTGTTCAACAGGAATTTGATTGATTTGAGTGGCCTGATACAAGGACATATGATGCTCATCCTTATGCCAGAAGTTTTCCATCGTCGCCTCATCCGGCATTGCGCCTTTTTGAGCTCTGATATTCTGACTAAAAAAGTCAGGAAAACGCCGCAGTGCCCGACATTTAATGCCCCAGCGGCGATTCACAACATAAACGTCCGTTGCGTAAGCCACAGCACCTACTGATAAAAAATTGTTTCGATAAGGCACAGGCCCATCGGATTCCATATCCACACTGACAAACAGTGTTGGATCGTCGACTCTTTCCCAATACATGAGAGATCCACCAAATGAAAAGAAATTTCAGATTGTTTTGTACACTCTTTATAAAGGGAAATGTATACCTAGGCAAAATGAATTTTATTTTTTAGAAAACTTTCTTTGACGCTGCACTTCATAAAGCGCAACCCCTGAGCTTACCGATACATTAAGAGATTCCACAGATCCTGACATAGGAATTTTTGCAAGGTCATCACAGTTTTTAGCAACAAGATCACGAATACCTTCGCCCTCACTACCCATGACAAGTGCAATTTTCCCTGTCAGACGCTTTGCGCTGAGAGGCTCCGTCGCTTCACCCGCAAGGCCAATCACCCAAAAACCTGCTTTTTGCAGCTTTTCTATCGCGCGGTTCATGTTACCTGCCTGTACAAGCGGAACTGTTTCTAGTGCACCGCTAGCAGCCTTTGCCACAACGTCACTTATGCCCGCACTGTTATAGCTTGGCACCAAAACCCCGCCACAGCCAAAAGCATCAGCGCTTCTCAGGCAGGCGCCAAGGTTATGCGGATCAGTCACCTGATCCAAAATCAATAGCACATCACTCTCAAGCACATCCTCCACAAACATTTCAGGAAGCGGTGCGACACGCGCAGCCACGCCCTGATGCGGACGGCCTTCAAACTTATTATCAAACTCTTGTTTTTTTAAAATAGCAGGACGGTAACCGTATTGCTTAATCCAGCCTTCTTGCTGATCCGTCGAGAGAAGCTCAATCACATCGCGCTTACCTTTTGCAAGCACAGCCTCAACCGCATGACGGCCAATTAACCACGAACTACCTTCACCCTGCTTTTTAGGGGCGTTTCTCTTATCTTGTGGCTTTGCTTTGCGCTCATGCTTCGGGCGGAAACTCATCTGTCAGGTCACTCCATACTATTTGTGTATTTGGTATGTATCATAAAAGGAAATAAGTGCCGAGAAAAAAAATTCAAGCCCCGCACACCTAAAAATGCAAAAAGCCTCACTAAAAGCGAGGCTTTTTGAAAAACATACAGCAACCAACCTTACGGGTTTGGCACAATCACAAATGTAATTGTATCTGTATAAGTTCCATTAGGCACACCTAGCGGAGCGCCAGTATCCGTTACCGTCACACGAATATCAGATGTATCACCACCAGCTGTCACACAGTCATCATCTGTGCCCGTTGCCGTTGTTACAGTATAAGTTACCGTTTCATTTAGCGCGGAGTAAGCACCTGCACCAAGCGTATCATTCTGATACTCAAGTCCATATACAATGTTATTGGCACCAAGATTCATTTGATAACCCGGACCTGCCGAGTTTGCTGAGGTTGCTGTAATATCGTACTGGTTTGCATTATTGTAATAAATACAAGCTCCAGAAGTACCAATTACATCACCACCACCAGGAACATATTGCGCAAGAACAACGTCAGCAAGATTACTGACCTTTACTTCCTCTAGCACGTCCATGGTGACAACAAGCGTACCTGTTGATGTTACACCTGCAATACCTTGAGTTGCTGCCTGCGCACTCGCAGCCATGAGAACTCCAGCACATATTGCTGTTAGCGATTTTATGGGGGTCATCGCATGTTCCTTTTATTTTTATTATATACGCCTGACTACCTGTAGACATATATTCACACCAAAGATGCCATAAACCAGCCATCTTCCATGCACCTTATCAACCACAACAAATGATCAATAAGTAGGAATTATCCGTTCTTTAGAGGTAAAAAGCCCCACGACTGCGGGGCTTTTTAAGCATAGACAGTCTTCGGCTTATGGGTTTGGAACCACTACAAGCGTAATTGTATCTGTGTATGTACCGTTGGCTACACCAAGTGGAGAACCAGTATCTGTCACAGTTACACGAAGATCAGATGTATCACCTGTTGCAGTTACACAGTCATCATCAACCGATGTTGCTGTGTTAACAGTGTATACTGTTGTCTCGTTCATAGCAGAATACGCACCTGCACCAAGAGCATCGTTTTGGTATTCTACAGCGTATGGAATAACATCCGCACCAAGGATCATTTGGTAACCAGGACCTGCTGAGTTAGCTGACGTCGGTGTTATGTCATACTGAGTAGCATTGTTATAGTAAACACATACAGGAGAACTACCTGTAATGTTACCACCACCAGGGATATACTGCGTGAGCGGGATATCTACTAGGTTACTAATTTTAACTTCCTCAAGTACATCCATAGTAACAACAAGCGTACCTGTTGAAGTTGGACCTGCAATACCTTGAGTCGCTGCCTGTGCAGACGCTGCGGCCATTACACCGGCACACGTTGCTGAAAGTAGCTTCATGAGTTTCATCGCGATTTTCCTTTTCATTTTTTATTGGCACATGTCTTACCTACCTGCTCGACATATATGTGCACCAAAGAGATTAACACATTATTTTCTCTCTTGTGCATATTATTCGACTCCGAGAAGTCATATTATTATGTACTTTGTAACAAATGGTTACAGCCTGTTGCATACTTGCACACAGTATTTATGGATATACAGGAGCAAGATAAATGCCGATTTTCCTAGGATTTCCGCAAAAAATATATATTGTCAGGAATCTGTCAGAAATTTATTGCATGCAACACCAAGCTCAGCAAGGTTTTCTATAAAAATACGTCAGGAGTAATTTTTTTTCATATTCCCCATTGACGTATACAGAGAGTTTCTATAAAAGTATTCAACGTAACCCACAGGCCGGATGGCGAAGTGGTAACGCTGCGGATTGCAAATCCGCCATGCGTGGGTTCGAATCCCACTCCGGCCTCCATGGTTTACCCAAACCAAAGGGAAGCCAAGGGATATAAACCTTTATATTAAGGTTTAACACTAAAGTTTTGGGGAATATGACCAGAATTTTTGCAACTGAATAACAAAAAGTGTCCAAAATCGTACACAATTTGTTACACAGAGCAAATCTTACTGAACATTTCGCAAACATTTGGAAAAACTGGCAAGAATACTTTGATTTTTGAAGAGCCAAATGTACACTCTGTACATAAGCGATGAGAAAAGCAAAAGATTTACACCAAGTTTACCAAAACACTGTTCCGATGTAGCTCAGTTGGTAGAGCAAATGACTGTTAATCATTGGGTCACAGGTTCGAGTCCTGTCATCGGAGCCATTTAAATCCCCCTCACATGAGGGGGTTTTAATTTTTTGGGCAGAGAAAAAATGAAATGCTCCTAAAACAAAGACCAACAGCTCAAAGGCCTGCATGAAACCAGCCCACAAAGATACTTAGTACTTACTTAGAATATGGCATATTAGAATAAAAACTGTCTATAGAAGCAGAATCGCCGCCAATCCTAAAAATGCAAAAAAGCCGCCCACATCTGTAATGGTGGTGAGAAGTACACCTGAGGAAATAGCAGGGTCTTTGCCCAGTTTATTGAGCGTCACTGGAATTACATAGCCCGCCACAGCCGCCAATACATGCACAATAATAGTTGAAAGCGCAATCACCACGCCCAGCATAAAGTTGCCGTACACAACCCATGCGCCAATAGCGAGTAAAAACGCCAAAAGCAGACCGTTAAAACTACCGACGGTAAGTTCTTTTTTAAGAAGCATGAAGGCATTTTGCCACGTTACCTGCCCCATACCAATGGCACGGACAGTCACAGTTAAAGTTTGTGTGCCTGCATTTCCACCCATACTTGCCACAATTGGCATCAGTACGGCAAGAGCGACCAGCGTTGCAATTTGCTCTTCAAACAGTGCAATCACCATAGAGGCCAGCACGGCGGTAAATAAATTGACAATCAGCCATGGCAAGCGCTGCTTTGTAATATCTGCCACGGGAGCAAATACGTCTTGAGATTCATTCAAACCCGCACTTCTTAACTGCTCTTTCTCATGACGCTCTTCAACTTCATCAATCACGTCATCAATGGTAATCATACCAACTAACCGCCCCGCCTCATCAACCACAGCGCAGTCAATCAGGTCATATTTTTCAAATTTTTCAATCACATCATCAACGTTTTCACCAGTAAGAGAGCGATACGTATTCTGGCGCATTACTTCAAGTAGCTTTTCCTTCGCTTTCAGACGCACAAGACGAGAAAGAGAAATACTCCCCACAAGTACATTATCTGGAGAGGTAATGAATACGCTATGAATATTATCGGGCAGACTATCGTGAGGTTTTTGGAAATCGTCCATCACATCGCCTACAGACCAATTAAGAGGCACCTTATACACTTCAAGCTGCATGAGAGATCCAGCCGTATCATCCTCATACTTAACCAGCTGCTTTTCTTCTTTAGAAAGGGCTTTTATGGCTTTTTCAGCCACGTCCCCTTCCATATTCTGGACAATATCAACCACATCGTCACTATCAAGCTGCTTAAAAGCGGTTTTAAGATCTTTATTTGGCAGCTGCTCAACCAGGCTCTCTTGTGCAGCGTCAGATGTTTCAGCAATAACATCCCCAAGCACATCCTTAGGTATATAAGGGACAAGAAGTTCGCGCTTTTCAGGTGGGAGCCTATCAATAAGCGCTGCAATATCACTTGGGTGAAGGGTAAGAAGAACATCAGATACCCCTTCCCCCTCAGTTTTCAGAGCATCCCAAACCTCTTTATAAAGGCTATCAGTCAGGGGTTGAACATCATGGCGTGCCTGTTTTGGATCTGCTGGTGCTGTCATGATCGTCCCCTCCCTTTAAATATGTGCTGCGTACTACTATTGAATGAATTCTATATTCAGATGCCCTTAAGCTAACAAGGATCAATGTTTACTTCAAGGGGGCATAATCGGTTTTCCATAAAAAATGCCCCCTGCTGTTGCGCAGGAGACATGAATTTTCGTTTTTTTAGGTTGGTGGCTGAAAGTCTTTTAACGCCTGCCACATTTGGAAAAAGTGCGCATCTGTGAACTGATACTGCTTCACTTTACTGAACTCATCAGACATAACAGACAGGTGGTGCACCCCCTCCATATTATCCAAAACATTGTGCAGTTCATGCAAAATAAATGGTGAAATTTGTGCTTGGCTTAAGCCATGGGATAATGCCTGCGCCATAAAATCAGAAGCAACCCTCATGCCCCTATCCATTGACGGTTGAATATCCACATAGATGGCTTCACCTATTGGCGTAAAGGGTGTTTCATACACCTCAGGTGACACAGCCTGAAACTGACCAAGACAAACACCATCAAGCGAGTATCGCATGGTATATAGCATACCATTCAATGCCGGCGTTTTTAGGGTTAATACAGTAAGCGTTTTCATAAGAGATAGACTCCATGACTAAGAAAACAGACAGAAAGGTGAAATTTTTCTATTTATAGCAGGGTTTTTATGGCAGCGCAAGAAGTGTATACATTGGGTTGTGGCGCAAAAAAGCGCCCCACCGAAACGAAGCGCCTAGCCTAAAAGGCAAGTACTAACTTTCCTGCTTGGCAGAAGCCTCAACAACCGCAAGTGCTGTCATGTTTACAATCTGACGTACGCTTGCACTCACATTTAGAATATGCACAGGCTTTTCCATGCCTAGTAGAATAGGTCCCACGGTTTCTCCGCTCCGCATAATACTGCGCACCATATTAAAGGCAATGTTAGCACTATCAAGGTTTGGCATCATCAGCACATTAGCTGGCTCTTGCAGCTTACTGTCAGGGAAAGTTCGCTCCATAATTTCCATATTGAGCGCGGCGTCTGCTTGCATTTCACCTTCCACAAGAATCTCTGGGTGATTATCACGAATTAAACGATATGCCTGACGCATTTTTTCCGCGCTTGCATTTTCATGAGATCCAAAGTGAGAGTGGCTGAGCAGCGCAAAACGAGGCTCCATACCAAAGTGCTTCACTTCCTCATGGGCAAGCTTTGTCATTTCTGCAATTTGTTCTGGCGTCGGGTCTACATTCACGTTGGTATCCCCAATAAAGAACATGCGCCCTTTGTGCATAACAAGCTGAAGAGCATAAAGGTTCTGAATACCGTCACGCGCTTTAATGATAGGCTGAATGGCACGAGAAAACTTGCTAAAGCGTCCCGTAACACCTACCACCATAGCATCCGCATCATTCTCATGCAGCATCACAGCGCCAAGGGCTGTCCAGCGGCTACGCAGTGCAATAGCAGCTTCTGGCGGCAGCATTCCGCTACGCTTACGCATGCCGTAATAAATTTCTGCGTAATGGTCTAGCTTGTCGTATGTGTTCGGGTCAATAAACTCAAAATCTTTGCCCGGCTTAATGGTCACACCTGATTTTTTCAGCTGCTCTTTTACAATTTTTTCACGGCCAATAATAATGGGACGGGCGATCCCTTCATTGATAACTTGCTGCGCTGCACGTAAAACGCGCTCATCTTCACCTTCTGGGAAAATCACACGCTGCGGCGCACTTTTAGCTTTCATGAACACTTGGCGCATAATGCCAAAACTCTGGTCTACACGGCCACGCAGGCTTTCTGTATAAGCGCTTAAATCTGCTAAAGGCTTACGAGCTACGCCACTCTCCATAGCTGCCTTTGCAACCGCAGGAGAAACAACGCTCAACAAACGTGGATCAAACGGTTTTGGAATAATATATTCTGGCCCAAATTTTAGCTGTTCAGCATTTTTGTAGCTACTTGTCAGGCTATGATCTGCCGTTTGACGCGCAAGGCCAGCAATGGCTTCTGCGGCAGCAATCTTCATCTCATCATTGACGCAAGTGGCTTCAACGTCAAGCGCCCCACGGAACATATACGGGAAACACAGTACATTGTTAATTTGGTTAGGAAAATCACTACGGCCTGTTCCAATAATGGCATCTGGGCGCGCTTTTTTAGCAACCTCTGGCATAATCTCTGGGGTTGGATTGGCCATAGCAAAAATAACTGGATTTTTAGCCATTTTCTTTACCATTTCCGGCTTAAGAACATTGCCAACAGATACGCCAAGGAAGATGTCAGCGCCATCAATGACCTGCGTAAGCGTACGCTTTTTAGTTTTAACGGCAAACTCTTCAATGTACTCGTTCATTTGCTCACGGCCCTGATAGACAACGCCGTCAATATCTACCATAGTAATGTTCTTTTTAGGAACACCCCACGCGTGCAGCATTTTCATGCAGGCAAGGCCTGCTGCGCCCGCGCCATTGCAGACAACTTTAAGGGCAGATTTTTTCTTCTTGTTGAGTTTTGTCGCGTTAATAATACCTGCAAGGAAAATAATAGCTGTGCCGTGTTGATCATCATGGAAAACTGGAATATCTAGGCGTTTCTGAAGCTCTTTTTCTACAATAAAGCACTCAGGGGCTTTAATATCTTCTAGGTTAATACCGCCAAATGTAGGCGCAATGCCAGCGCAAATATCAATAAGTTTATGCGGATCGTTTTCTTCCACCTCAATGTCAAAACAGTCTACCTGCGCAAAGTTTTTAAACAGAACGGCCTTGCCTTCCATAACAGGCTTACTGGCAAGGGGGCCAATGTTACCAAGCCCAAGCACTGCTGTGCCGTTAGTGATAACCGCAACCAAATTACTTTTAATTGTAAGGTTCCCTGCCTGAGACGGGTCATCTTTAATCACGTTACATACATCTGCCACGCCCGGCGTATAAGCAAGGCTCAAATCATCCTGCGTGATAAGGGGCTTAGATGGGAAAACTTCAAGCTTACCTGGCTTAGGGTGACTATGATAGGCAAGGGCATCTAAAGATGGTTTTTGTATCTTTTTTGGCATTATGTTTCTTCTTACTTTGCGGTTAACCGTATTTACTATAGCTAAACTATAAGCTTTTCCCAATCAGCATCATGCTTTTTACTCAATTGTAGGGTGAAGGTTGACACCGTAATGCAACAGGGTGTATACAGCATATCATACATACACTTCCCTTCCCTTTTTTCTGGAGATTACACAATGATCCTGCTTAACACCCAAACAGACGGCATTGCCGTGTATGAAAGCCGCGACGCCATCCCTGCAGGCATGCAGGTAGAAACGCTTGGCGTGAGTTATAACTATGGCTTTGAATCTGATTATCACGGTGAACCTGCGGATGCAAAACAGAAACTCTTGGCTGATATTGCAGCTTGCACAGGCTGCAATGCAGTCATAATTCAAAGTTCAGGCTTTGAGATGATCTCCCACAGCGCCACAGGCTTTGTTATTCGCGCCGCTTTGCTGCATGTCAAACCCGCCGAATAAATCGACTCTATAAAAGCACCTTCGGGTGCTTTTTATTTTTATAACATTCTTGACAGGCGCCCCTCTCAATCCGTATACATAGAGAGTTATTTATCTCTTTCCCTTTCACACTGGAGCATCCATCAAAGCACAAGCTCCATCCCAACGCCATATCGCCCTGTGCGATAAAGCAGAGGAATATCCACTATGAAATTCATTTTTTCCCGCAGAACTTTTCTTGCTGCCAGTACTGCATTTATTGCAACCGCAGCAGCTGCGCCCATGGCGCTTGCCAGCACAGCCAAGGCACAGGAACAAACTGAAAAACTTTTTGCCGACATGCTTAATGCAGTAAACCTTGCCAAAGACCAACGCACCCAATCATTTAGGAGCATTCTCGGCCGTTATGGCAACCCTTCAAGCATGGCGGGTTACGCACTTGGCCCTCTTAGGCGTGTGTTCACTCCTGCTCAACAAAGACAATTTACCCCAGCATTTCAAACATACCTTGCCCGTAAATATGGCAAAAATCTCTCTCAGTTAGGCATTCAAAGCCTTGAGATTGTTAAGACAGAAGAAAAGAGCAAAAGAGGTAAGGCCTACTTTATTGTCCATGGAAAAATCTCAACCCGCAAGTACGGAAAAGTCCTTGCAAAATTTTTCCTGGATAAGCGCGGCAGACATTTGAAATTTTATGACCTTCATATTGAGCACCGCGGCATGCTGATTGCTGAACGCAATGAAATGGGCACGCTGTTTGACCAAAACCAACGGAACTTTAACAAGTTCCTCCAAGCGCTTTCTTGATAATCGTAAAATAAAAACACCCTGCAGATGCGGGGTGTTTTTATTTTACGAATGTCGTTTTTATCTTCACTTAAACGCAGAGCAGCGCACTAAACCTTATGCCGCTATAACTCTAGCATGCATCGAGTCAGTTACAGCTCTACTTGTACGCATACTGTAAAATACCGTCCCTAATAACTTCTGGGCTAGCCTCATGCTTAAAGAAGCCAATGTTTGTCACGCCGTCCGTATCCATCAAATAAATATAAGAACTATGGTTTAGCAGATAATTACCAAGTGCATCCAGATCTTCTCTTTCATCCTTGGCGTAATATACTTTATAAGCTTTTGCAGTATCTTTAACTTGTTTTTGCGTCCCTGTAAGGCCAATCATGTTTTCGCTAAAGTTTGGCAGGTAATGAGAAAGGAGCTCAGGATCATCTCTCTCTGGATCAACCGTTACAAATACAAGATTAACTTTGTCCTGCACTTCCTTTGGCAGCTGATCGTGGGCATCTGCCATCGCCTGAAGACCGATAGGGCAAACATCAGGGCAGTATGTGAAGCCAAAGTAAACAAGACTGTGCTTACCTTTTAGATTTTCTTCTGTAAATACATTGCCATGATTATCAACAAGCTCAAATGCGCCGCCAATAATAGGACTGCCTTGCCCCATGTGCCCGGTAATTGCGCCTTGCTCATCGCCCGCAATTATTGTTCCTGCCTTTTGCGCAATACTCTCTGGTGTGTAGTATTGGCCGTAAATAAGGTACATCATGCAAATAAGAACAAGACTTAAAAATGTATATTTATGCTGGGCGATAATATGACGCATAAGAGGGACTCCTTTAAAATAAAATGCTACACATTATGTGTAGCATTTTACAGTTATTATTCCAAGTAAAGACACGAATTAAGTGCCACCCAGCGTCATAACAGAGATATCATCCCAATCTCCGACATTACCATGTACATTGGTTGTATAAATCGTTACACCTGTTGTTGTTTTAGCATGCAAATAAGGGTTACTCCGCTCATCTGCTGCTGTTAAAGCATTACCATGGTAAATAAATATGGCGTAATCTGTATTGCTCATAGCCGTTGAAAAATTAACGCGGTAATACCCCACGCCAAGATCTGTCACACTTGATACATTATGAGACCCACGAACAGATACCGTACCCTGGCCATTAAAGTTTACCCAAGAACTAATGCCTCCACCGCCTGTACGATCATCTACATATTTTTTAGTAGCCGCATGTTGATTAGATGTTGGGTCTGTTAGATTTTTAATAACACCAACAACACGTACACCATTACTTTCAGTTCTAAATTTTTCAGTGCCATTATAATAAAGACGGGTATTATTATCAGGGTCAGCCAAAATCATGGTCCTGTTTGTTCCGCCGCCATCTTCTGCTGTTATATAAATTGGAGTCCCATGAGTATAACCACGTATAACATGGTTTGTGCCATCATGACGAATACGGAAATCTGCATTATTACCAAAACGTGCATCCATATTATCCTGCCACTCTGTATGACCTGTTACGTTATCGTTCGCATCTGCGCGAATAAATGATGCCGCATGAAGACTATCTACCGTATCTGCATTGGCTGCCGCTGTATCTACATAAGCTTTTGTAGCTGCATCTTGGTTACCTGTTGGGTCTGTTAGGCCTGAAATACGCCCCGTTACAGTAACACCAGTGTTTGCCGTTTCAAATTTTTTAGCTCCTGCATAATACAAAGCTGTATTATTGTCAGGATCAGCAACAAAAAGATTACGGTTGGTCCCGCCAGCGTCCTCACCCTGCATGATCACTCGTGCACCATGCGTGTAGCTTCTCATAACAGTATCAACGCCGTTAAAGTCCATCCTAAAGTCAGCATCTGTACCAAGGCGAACATCCATATTATCTTGCCATTCCGTATGCCCCGCCACAGTATCGTTGGCATCTGCGCGAATAAATGAAGCACTGTCAATACCATCTACTGTTGCGGCATCTAGTGCAGAGGGCGCAGTTGTACAGTTTACGGCTGTGCCGTCCGTTGTACAGAAATTTGTATTTGTAAGCGTGCCGACTTGCGGATCAGTTTCTGTAATAGGCAATAGAGAGGTTCCGCCAAACGTAACATTACTTGGCGTTACAATAAGAGAGCTTCCCCACGTGACTGGTTGATCGTTACCTGCACCAGGGTTAGAAGAAACTTTAAATGTAAGGGCTGTATTAGCGACTGCATCAATGTTAGACGTCATAACAACCGCACCACCACCATGGGTAAAACGCTCATCACCTGTTGTGAAATCGTGCCCCATACGCATTTGAACATTACCGCCACCATCGTTATAAGTCAGACTGTTCACACCGTTTTCCCATAGAAGGCCTGTAGCTGCAGTTGAAGCAAGCGTACCTGCGGTATAAGTTCCAGTACCTGTAATATCATTAGCACCCATAGCAAGGGCCTGCGTAGCTGTATGGTTACCAAGGTTATCAGATCCACCGCTCGCACTCAGCGTAATCCAGTTTGTGCCATCACAATAAGCTACGGCATTAGCGGCATCATCCCAAACAAGAGCGCCCTCTTCTGTTGAAGTTAAAAAATTAGCTGCACCAAGTCCTGCCTCGCTGTCTGCATTAAGACGAAGCTGAAGTACA
Organism: Alphaproteobacteria bacterium; assembly: GCA_028821995.1. Lineage (GTDB taxonomy): Bacteria > Pseudomonadota > Alphaproteobacteria > UBA2136 > JAPKEQ01 > JAPKEQ01. The sequence continues at coordinate 983 of JAPKEQ010000030.1, read as the reverse complement.
GGATCGCTCGCTGTGCCCACTGGCGCTGCAGGACAAATCGCATAAACATTAAAACTTGTTAGTAATATTGCCATTAGCTTTAGTAATCGCATGCTATCCCACCATCTTTTTTTTATATATTTACCAAATCAAGTATAACTCAACGCTTTAAAATAGCACCTTCTGTGGCTAAGAAATAATTCATATCCTTATAGTTGGTAACATTAAAGACACACTTTACTAAACTGACAAAAAAGCTTATTTCTTTTCAAAAGATGTACTTGCATCCACCCCTCTTTTAAAGGCAACATATTTATGTAAACCATAACTTAAAGAAAACCTATGAACCTATTTTTTCGCCTTATTATTCTCATATTTAAAAGGCTTATATTTACCCGCCCCCTTGGTCCTTTTGACCCTTGCAGCACACGTTTTCGTGTTAACCCTTTAGATCTAGATCTCAACTTTCATATGAATAATGGGCGTTATCTTTCCATCATGGACCTTGGCCGCATTGACCTCATGCTCCGCGCTGGCATTTTTTGGAAACTTACCAAAAAAGGCTTTTACCCCGTTGTAACATCGGAAAGCATCCGCTTTAGAAAATCCCTCAACCTCTTTCAATCCTTTCATGTCGTTACTCATATTGAATCTTGGGATGAGAAGGATTTCTATATAACGCAACAATTTATTCGTGGCGGAAAAACTGTTGCTGAAGCCAGCATTAAAGGACGTTTCAAACAGCGCGGCAAAGGCTCTGTATCAACCTTAGACACATTTGATGCCATGGGTATCCCCCATACAGAAAGCGACCTTTCAGACCTTGCAAAGGCTCAAAAAAGCATTGAGCAGTTACTTGCTCCCACAAAAAAGAGCACATAAAATAGGCCCTTGACAGTTTTAGTTCCATTTTGTTAAACTAACCTCATAAGTAACAGAAGCTAATAGCCTTTTCTGGCTGGTAAATTTCTATTTTAATCTACATATAACGTTTTTTACGTGCG
>JAPKEQ010000113.1 GCA_028821995.1 Alphaproteobacteria bacterium | reverse complement strand
TGAAAAGCCTTAATGCTGGAGAAGTAAAAACACATGAGGAAATTGGTGATCTTTCTTCTGCTACAACAGTGTTTATTGCCACTGCGCTCTTTTGCCTGGTAACAACTGAGCAGAGAAAAGTGCATGCCTCAGATAAAGATTTATTTGATAAGTATGTAAAGCGTTTCGAAAAAATTACTGAAGTTCTTATGGATATGGACAAGCTGTTCAAAAACCATTTTCAAGTTGAAGAGGCCGCCTGAGCAGTCTGATGAAATCGACAAAGCCCCCAACTGGGGGCTTTGTGCTTTTACATGCCAAGTTTTTTATGACGCGCGAGGTAGAGCACGACTGCTGGTACGCTAAACACCAGTGATGACGTATAAAGAATGGCGTAGAACTCTGGTGCGGCGTAGCTTTCGTGTGGGCGGTTGCTATAGAGGCTATCTAGCATATAGCCAGCGCCTATAAGCACAGGGAAGCGCAAGTGCCACTCAGCCATGCGCCACAGAAGTGTATCTGTTTTGAGAGAAGGCAGTAGCGTAAGTTTGCGCGCACTGATAAAGGGCAAAGCGCACCACAAAAGCCAAAAGGCAATAAAGGCATACACAGGAAACATTATGCTCATGGCATCATGCCATGCATAAGTTTATCGTAGCGCTCTTTCATAATTTTTTCTTCTTCCTCTTTTGGGTCATAAATAATAATGGTTTTATTCATGATATCCTTTTTCATTAAAAGTTCTTCAATGTCTACAGCGTGATTATAAGTGGTACGTAAAAAGAGTGAGCTATCTGTGAGCCAGTAAGGCACTTCTTCTTCCGTAAATATAAAAAATGAAAGCATAGCACCAAGTACCATAATATAAACGCGGCTAACGCCTGTAAAAAAGCCGAGACGTTTACTGAGCCTGTTGGGGCGGCGACGCTCAAAAAATTCTCTAAAAATAAAGATATCCATTAAGTGCGCAATGAGTGAGCTAAAGAATGTAATCCCAATCATTGTAATAAACAGCCTTGAACCCTGGCGCAAAAATACTGCTTCTGTGGCTGAGGCATCATGAAACAGGATATAAACGGTACTTACAAAAAGCGGCAGCCATATCACAAATTGAGCAAGATCTCTAAACAGGCCGCACCTATAGCCAGTCAGACCTGTTATGAGCATGAAAAGGATAAAGAGAAGGTCAGCCACGTAAAATTCCAAGTAGGTCGCCAATGTGCTTAATGGGCTCTGTTGTGCCCTTAATGCCATCAGATGGTGGACAGAGGAGAGAGCCATAGCCAAGCTTGGTTGCTTCTATCGCTCTATCGCCAGCGCTGGTCACGTTACGAATTTCTCCGCTGAGGCCAAGTTCGCCAAACACAGCCATATCGTGCGGAAGTGCCGTATTGGTTAAGCTGCTCATAAGAGCGGTTGCAATGGCAAGGTCAGCCGCAGGCTCATTAATTTTAAGTCCGCCAACAATGTTGACAAATACATCATGCTCGCCAAAGGGTGTACCAGCGTGTTTATCCAGCACAGCAGCAACCATAGACACGCGGTTTGCATCTAGCCCCAGTGTTGTACGGCGCGGCTGAGAGAGCTGGCTTTTGCTCACCAGTGCTTGTACTTCTACAAGCAGAGGCCTTGTACCGTTAAGGGCAGGGAGCACAACGCTACCGCTTGCCCCTTCTGGGCGCCCCTCAAGGAAGAGAGCAGAAGGGTTTGTCACCTCAGTAAGGCCTGTGTCACGCATATCAAATACACCAATTTCATTGGTTGCACCAAAGCGGTTTTTAAACGCACGTAGAAGGCGGAAACTATGGCCGCGGTCGCCTTCAAAATAAAGTACGCCATCTACCATATGCTCAATAACGCGCGGGCCGGCAATTGTGCCATCCTTGGTAACATGCCCTACAAAAATAAGGCCAATGCCAGAAGCTTTAGCCACTTGAATAAGTGCGTGGGCGCAAAGACGAAGCTGGCTTACGCTACCTGGTGCGCTATCGGCGCTTTCTGCAAAGAGTGTTTGGATAGAGTCAATAATCACAATATCAGGTTGGTTATGCTTGATTGTCGCAAGCACCATTTCTAATTGAGAAATAGGGCAAAGCTCAACTTCGGCTTTATCTACGCCAAGGCGCTTGGCGCGCATTTGAACCTGGCTGGTAGATTCCTCGCCGCACACATAAAGTACTTTGTTCTTTTTAGTAAAGTAAGCCGCTGTTTGCAGGAGGAGCGTAGATTTACCAATGCCAGGGTCTCCGCCAATAAGAATGGCGCTACCCGGTACAAAACCGCCGCCAAGCACGCGGTCAAATTCGCTCATACCTGTTTCAATGCGCGGTACAGGTTTATGTTCACTATGCAAATATGTGATAGGTGCAGCTTTAGCTGTATTTTTTTTAGGCAGAAGAGGGGACGCGTTTGCTGCGCCAATATCTTCTACAATGGTGTTCCACTCATTGCAGCTATCGCATTTACCCTGCCAGCGTGGAAACGTTGTGCCGCATTTATTGCAGGAGTATTGAGTTTTTACTTTTGCCACGTGAGAACCCTTTATCATAAATAATAAATGTTTTTAAAAGGTTACAAGGTGTTAGTTGTAACTCTTATTTTTATGCATGTATAATATCAAAAATAGCCTTGACGCACCACTATGTTATCCCTACATAATGTGTACAAATAACTTTCTTACGTTCCTTTCTCTAACCACAAGTGGATGTTTATATGATGTCTCTGATTCTTAGGCACTTTTGTGTGAATGGCCGTACTCTTGATTTGAAATACGGACAAGATCACAACGCCCCCGACGAAGACATGGACTTGTCCATGGCGGACATCAGAACCTTTACGGTATTTAGCCCACTACCCAAAAACGCACACATGATGAATGGTGAGCGCGGCCGGGTTGAGCTTTTTCTGAAAGACGGTACTGAACTTGTCTTCGAGCTTTCGCTTCCTATGGCAAAGCTTTTGTTTAAACGTATTCAGGGATTTCTTAAAGAAGTCTGCAATGTGACGCCCCGTTGGGAGCAACGCCTCTGAGTATAAACGAAAATTAAAGAGCCCCCTCATTGAGGGGGTTCTTGCTTTTGGGGGTGTTTTTATATACTGTAAAGGTATTCAAAACCTTCTTTTCTGTTTCTTATGAGAGGCATTATAATGTCTAAAAAACCATTCTCTCCGGCGGCGCAAGATCTTATTGATTCCCTGCAGGGGAAATTCTTGGTCTCTGAAATTGAGGGCTTTTCGCTGGAAGATCATATTTTAACGTTGCGCTCTCTTAGCGTTGAAGGAGAGCGTACGACTGTATTTGACATGAATAAAGATGTGAAGTTTTACGACTTCATGGGGCATGACTATATCCCTAAGCTTTCTTGCAATGGAAGACGCATGTTTTTTGACCTTGTTATGTATGATGGGCAAGTATTTGTCGCTACAATGCCTGAAAAACTGGGCATTGAAATGTATGCTGCGCTTCAGAAAGAATACATTCATAAACAATCTATTCCAGCATCTAATGATACGCCCGCGTGCCATGATTGGCATCCAACGTACCTACCATGCGGTAGAGTTTGCTATGGGGCAAGATTATATTGGCTTTAGCGTGCGTAT
>JAPKEQ010000112.1 GCA_028821995.1 Alphaproteobacteria bacterium | reverse complement strand
GTGCAACAATCAGCAGTGCTGCACAGAAGAGAAAGAGGATTGAGGGCATGGGAGTCTCCATGGTTGGGGAAAAGGGAAGGGAGGAGTTATATTACATTTTGTATACGTATGGTGAGGCGCAATGTCAAGGGTAAGAGTAAAATAGATATACCGTTTTTTCTTTCTTTATAGGCTGTTGAGCACTAAAGCAGTGCAGGAAATAGAGAGGCATTAATAAATTGTGCATGTGATTTGCAAGGTATAAAGCAAATAAAAACACAGAAATCTATTGACTTTTTCTCCTACATCACCTAAATACACAGAACATGTGCGAAAACCCTAGCTTTTTAGGGGTATAAGAAATTATATAAATAGCACTAAAAAATTTGTAAAAACGACCATTATAAAAGAGTAGAGACCGTCATGAAACTGACTGAAAGTTTGAAACCCGCTAACGCTGAAAACAACTGGTTTGTTGTTGATGCGACGGATGTGCCTCTCGGCCGCCTATCAACTGTAATTGCATCACGTCTTCGTGGTAAGCATAAGCCTGCTTTCACAACGCACGTAGACTGTGGCGACAACATTATTGTTGTTAACGCTGAGCGCGTACGTCTTACAGGCCGTAAGATGGGTACGATGGAATTCTTCTGGCACACAGGCTTCCCTGGCGGAATTAAATCTGTGATCGCAGGTAAAGAACTTGAAGGTAAGCACCCTGAGCGTGTTGTTCAGCGTGGTATTAAGCGTATGCTTCCTAAAACTAAGCTTGGTCGTGCTCAGTTTAGTCGTCTTTACGTGTACGAGGGTACAGAGCATCCTCACACTGCACAAAAACCAGAAACTCTTGATGTAGCCTCAATGGTTGCTAAAAAAAACCACAAGTAAGCGAGGAATACATAAATGAGCATCGCACAAAATATTAAAGCTGCTGACCAGAAAGCTGGTAAGTTCTACGCAACAGGTAAGCGTAAAGACGCTGTCGCTCGCGTTTGGCTAAGTAAAGGTAAAGGCATTGTAACAATCAATGGCCGTACTATGGATAACTACTTCGGTCGTCCAGTATCTCGTATGGTTGTTGGTCAGCCATTCCAAACAGTTGAGATGGAAGGCAAATTTGACGTAAACGTAAACGTACACGGCGGTGGTCTTTCTGGCCAAGCTGGTGCGATTCGTCACGGTATTACTAAAGCTCTTCTTGAATATGATGAGAGCCTACGCCCAGCACTTAAAGCACGCGGTTTCATTACACGTGACTCTCGTGTTGTTGAGCGTAAAAAATACGGTCTTAAGAAGGCCCGTAGAAGCCCTCAGTTCTCGAAGCGTTAATTTTAGGAGCATTCTTTCCTTTTGGTTTCGCCTCGTGTACCTGAAGTACACTGCGGCTTAAAAAAAGAAAAGTCTGCTACCCAAAACTGAAGCTTTAAAAACCTCCGCAATGCGGAGGTTTTTTTTGTATTCCCACTTGAAATATCAAATAGAAGCGCCTATATCTCTTTCATCACCCCCTAGGGAGCATAAAAATGGCTCCTGTTTGGGAATCTTTTTTACGTTTTTTTAGGGATCTTTATCTCATCGACTTAACAGGAGGATATTCCATGTCGATTTTCAAAAAACTTCAAGACCACCTCGCCGCAAAAAAGGCTGCTCAAGCTGGAGCCAAAGTTGGCAAAGGCCCCGCCATTGCAGAAGCAACCGCCATTATGGCCGGCGCTCGCCAAACAGGCAAACTGAGTGACAAAGGCTTTTTGCGCTTGCAAGCACTGAAAAAGGCCAACGGTCTGTGGTGGGAAGATTTTGCCGACCATAAAGGCGAGGTCAATGACCTATGCCGTGGCCGCTCCCACCGGAGCAATGTGGTTGTTTTGGAGAAAAAGGCGCCGGCAGTGCCTGATTCCCCCGAGCTTGCTGAAGCGCGGCTCTTGATGAACCAGGCGCGCAGCGACAGCGAAATGACCAATCAGGTCTATCGCAAGCTGAAGGAGCTTGTGAAAGCAAACAAAGGGCTGGCTTGGGAAGACTTTGCCAATACCATTGGTGAGGCGAACAGCCTGAATGCGCGTTACCAAGCGCGCAAGGGCGTAAATGCCCGCGCAGCCTAAATTCCTTTGCATATATCGATAAAAAAGCCCCTGCGTATGCGGGGGCTTTTTTTGTCGTTTATGTATGGAAAAGGACTTGCTGACTATAGCTATTATTGTTTGAGAACTCTTTTGATCCCCATATGAGTACGCCTTTTTTGATCAGCTGATAAACAAGCAATGATTGCTCTTTTGAAAACTCGCTGGTGGCGTCGGGCAGGCTGTAGCCCATTTCATAAAAGCTTGGCGGCCTTGCCTCTTGGTTATTATGAGAAAAAAGAAACAGGCCGCGAGAGGGCTTACGTACCTTTTTAAGAATGCTAAGTTCTTCCTTTGTAAAAGGCACAGGCTCTACGTGGTTATCTTTGCCTTTTTCGGCCATAGCTTGCATGTAATTTTCTTCACCTACTGTTCGGCAAATATTGCCTTTAAGTGTGCTGTGGCCACCATTAACAACATCGCAAAGCGCTTGCCATTCATGGGGAGAAATAGGAGTGAGGGGCATATCTTTTTTGTGCGCATCGCGGTAGTAGCCTTTGTATTGACCAACGAAATAAAAACGCTGGTGCGTATAAATGCGCCCATAAACAAGAAGGGCGGCGCTGTTGAGTCGTTTCATGGGAGTCTCCATGGAAAAAGAAAATATCAGATGTTTGGTTGCCTTCTTTTTACAGGGGAAGGGGCTTCATGACAACCTTTTCCCATAAAACAAAAACAGCCCAGTAGGGCTGTTTTAAAGTCGATTTAGAAGTACACAGTCTGGTAGGCGCCAACGCCCCCATCTTTATAGCGTGTATCTTTTTGTGGCTTTGAAAGACGTAGGATGCCTTTCTGGATGAGAGACCTGATGGTATCCCTGTGCTCAGGGAGGGCCGTTTCTTCAGTGCCCCAGTCGCCCACAAACCATTCATAAGTTTTAAGGCCTTCGGGGCTGGTGCCAAGCCCAAGGCCATTAACACTTTCTTTTACAGTGTGTGGAGGAATGTAGTTATCCATATCTAAATAAGGGGTAAGGTCATCTTCACCGTGGACTTCCGCATCATAAAGGCCAGAAATATCCTTGATGGGGTGGCCACCTGGTTTGGGAACTTCTAGCGGAGCCTCATGAGTGATGGCCCGCAAAATATTTAACTCTTCATCACTGTAGTTATACGGTGCGACAGGGTTCATATTCGCTTGGCCTGGCATGTAGTTTTTATCAACCACCTGGTAGCAGGTTTCACCATAAAGGGTGGGATTGAATTCTGCACAGAGAAAAACATCTCCCGCAGCAATGAGCTCAGAAAGAATGCTGAACTCTTCAAAAGTGAGACGTCTTAGGTCTTCTTCTTTTAATTCTTTTGGTACATCATTTTCTGCTGGTAAGCAGTAAGCACGATACTGCGACATAAAAAAATAACGTGTATCCGTAATAATCATGGCTTGGATGGCCATTTTGGTTTCTGTGCGTGTAAGTTCCATAGAAGGGTCACTTTATGAAAAGGGAAAAAGAAGTTTTTGACTATCCCTTTGTTACCTGAGGGAGTTCTCT
>JAPKEQ010000111.1 GCA_028821995.1 Alphaproteobacteria bacterium | reverse complement strand
GTGAAGCAAATCATCGCTGACAGTTTCATCTATGCCGATGAGTTCGTATAGGGCAACAGGTTCTGTTTTCCCTTTTACTGCCACAAGGTCAAGGAAAAGAAACTCTGCTTCTGGCACAACATCTTTTGTAAATGAACTGGCAATGGTAATGACGCCATATTGCTTAGATTGCCCTTCAAGGCGAGAGGCAAGGTTGACGCTATCTCCCATAACTGTGTAATCAAAGCGCTGCTTTGAACCCATATTCCCGACACTGCACATACCTGTATTGATACCAATACCAACCGCAAGATTAGGCAAGCCGCGCTCGGTAAGTTCTACGTTAAGCTCTTCAAGGCGTAGTTCCATATCACGGGCACTTTTGCAAGATAAGTAGGCATGATTGGGCGTATCAAGGGGGGCATTCCAAAAGGCCATAATGGCATCACCCATGTACTTATCAATGGTGCCTTCGCTGTTCATAATAATCTCTGTCATGGGTGTTAGGTAGTCATTTAAAAGACCACTAAGCTCTTCTGGCGTAAGCTTTTCAGAAATAGAAGTAAAGCTACGAATATCACTAAAGAGAATCGTCATGTTTTTTTGCTCACCGCCAAGCTGAAGGCCATCAGAGGATTCGCTAAGTTTTGTTACGAGTTCTGGTGAAAGGTAATGAGAGAAAGCATTACGAATTTGTTTTTTAGAAGCTTCTTCACGCGCATATTTAATAAAGTTTTGCATCATAAACATGAAAACAAGGGTGGCCGTTGGCACTGTGGCATCAATTAAATATCCGTAATTTTTAAAGGCGATAACGCTCACTGAAATACTTGTAAAAAGCATGCTTACAGCAACAATACCTGCCCAAATAGACCCAAAACGGTTTACCAGAACAATAAGCAATATGCCACTGATAAGGGTGAAAACTGTTGGGAACATTTCTGACCACCAAGGGCGTTGCAAAAATTCTCCGCTGAGGATTGTTTCAAGGGTTTGCTTGTGGATATCTACTCCCGGAACAACAGCGTCAAGCGGTGAGGATCGTAAATCAAAAAGCCCTGGTGCAGACGTGCCGAGAAAGGCGAGTCCATTATCAAAATAGCCTTCTGGTAGACGTTTATTCAAAATGTCGCTTGCTGAAATGTATTGATCTCGGCTGTAGTGTTTAAAACGTGTCCAAATACGCCCGCCCTTGTCGACAGGAATAATAATAGGTGTTCTGCCAAGCCTAAATCCTGTTAGGCCAGCGTTTTCCTCAGCAAAAGCAATGTAGGATTTTTGGTCCATGGCCACGCGGAGAAGCTCGATAGAAAGACTTGGATAAGCATGCCCTTTAAATTCAATGAATGCAGGAACTGACCGTACAATACTATCCACTTCTGGCACCATGTTGAAATGAGCAAGGCCATGTGAGCTCTCCTCAATTTCGGAGATGTTACGCGTTACATTTTCTGCGCTAGAGAGCCATTCCCCATAACTAGAAACGCCTGATAAACTGACACGCGGCATCATGTCATCATTGTTGCGGGTTTGTTCTTCAAAATTAAAGGCTATACCAGCAACTACGTTATAGTTTTGAATGGTTTTCGCAAAAACATCATCATGCTCTGGGAGGCTTTGAATGGTGCTCTTCTCACTTTTGGAAAGAGGCCAGTTTTGGCTCACAAACTCTGGTGATGTGCGGTCTGGCTCTGCAAAAACCATATCAAAAGCCATGCCAGAGAGGCTGTAAGTTTCAAAAGAAGTTTTTACCAGTTCTGCAAGTACTGTGCGCGGCCATGGCCATTGCCCAATTTCTGAAAGACTTTTTTCATCAATATCAATCACATAAACCGGAAACTCATTGTCTGTACGTGGCCATGTTTTTTGGTACTGGTCAAAAACCTTAAGCTGAATCACCTCAATAAGGCTGATAGATGTCATTGAAATAGCAAGGCCCGCAAGAAGAATAAGCCAAGGTAAAAATGAAACACTGGCAGAAAAAAGCTTCTGGAAAAGCCCTTTTACCATGAAGTACCAAACTGCTTGGTGACATTAAGGAGTACTTTTTCATTTTCATATTCATAGTTTACAAGGTTACTATCAGCTTCTGCGTGTTGGTAACTTGCTGAAACAGTCCAATTACCTTTGAATTTTTTACCAAAAAGGGCAGAGAGTGTGCGGGATGTATCCGCACGGGTTACGGTTGGACTTACAAGAATATCAACACCTTTATATTGACTCTTTTTCACTTTCCATCCCGCATTAAAAAACATATCACCCGGCAAAACGCGTGTGTACGCTAAATTAAAGCTCTTTTGTATATTATCGTTATAGAGAGTTTGGGTATCCTCTCTGCGATGCGTTACTGAAACATTAAAAATATCTTTTGGCGTGGCAGCTGCAAGAACCGCAAAGCCAAATTCTCTTGCTTTGCCGTCTTTGTCTTCATAGGTTGTTGTTGTACGGCTGTTGGTAAAATCTCTGTTTTCCGCTTTTGCATAAGCACTCACCTTTACTTTAGGGTGCAGAATTTTTTCAGCTGAAGTTTGCAGGCTTGTGATCTCAAGGTAATCTTGATGGGCGAGCTTGATATCGCTGTAAGCCCCCTCAAATTTAAGTTTTGCGCCATGCTTAGGGAAACTATAAGACGGACCTGTTTTGTAGTTGAATACAGTAAGGTCTAAGCCATCAATAGACATTTGTTCTGTTTTATAGAAGCTAAATGCACTATCCCATGTGTAGCCTTTTTGGTGATTAAAGGTGTAGGAATGGTTGATGTTAGTACTGCTGAAAATGCTTTCATCTGCGTCTTCTCCGCTACCGTTCCCGACAGGAACAATCACATCAAAAACAGAAACTGTACCACTGTTAGGCGCAGCAGAGGCGTTTGAATCTGAAGCGTACCCAAAAGAAAGAGAGCCTGTAAGTTTATGACGCTTCCTAGCAGCGCCAATGCGTGTAAGCATGGCATTTACATTTTTCTGAACAGCTTCTGGCGGGCCCCCTTCTAGAACTTCGTTAAAGAGCTTTTCCGCACGTGTGAAATCTTTCATGTTCATATAGGTGAGGGCAAGGTCAAGCTTAACACGCGGTAGGTCTGGCTTATGAATAAGCATGCGTTCATAAGCTGAAACAGCTTCGTCTAGCAGTCCCATTTTTTTGGCAAGAGAGGCATATTCAAAATTAAGTTTTAAGTTTGAGGGGGCTTGTGCAATTTTTTGTAACAAAGCATCAAGATACTCTGCAGGAGAGGTTTTCTTTTGCTCTAATTTTGCTTGTGGTTGTTGCTCTGGTTTTTCTTCCTGTGTAAGAGCTACCGTGCCCATGAGGCACAGAGTAGGAACTATAAATGTGAGAGCAAGCTTTTGCCTCAAGAGGACCATTGATCACTATCATCCTTCATTGCTTCTTCAAGCGATTTTTCTCCAGAATTTTTACGTAATCTCTCAATCTCATGGATAAGGTCAATGCGTTCAACCATGGCACCAATAATGGTAGAAAGGCTTTCCATGTCTTCTTGATGCTGAAGTGTAAAGGGGTGATAGATAGGCTTTCCGTCATCACCAACACCGTCAATATGGTTAATAAGTTGAACAACGCCAATAACACGGCCATAAAAGTTTTTAAGCGGGAAAGCCAGCATGCTCATGGAAC
>JAPKEQ010000029.1 GCA_028821995.1 Alphaproteobacteria bacterium | reverse complement strand
GGAACGAAGCCGCAGACCTGATTGTTGCTGGCATCGAAGGCGCCATTACAAGCAAAACAGTAACATATGACTTTGCCCGTATGATGGACGGGGCAACAGAAGTAAAATGTAGCACCTTTGGAGAAGCAATTGTTGCAAACATGCCTAAGGGAGCTTCGCATCAAGCCGCTTAATGAAAAAGAGCAAAACCTCATTGGAGAGGACTGGAATCGCCTGTATGAAAAGCCTTTCTACAGGCGCTTTTCGCTAGGCGCTGCTTTTTGGGGGCCCTTTTGGTTTTTGTATTACAGAATGCCTGTTTTAGGGCTTTGCATTATGCTGCCGCTGTTTCTGGCTGCAACTATATACATGGGCATGTACAGGACTGAGATTCTCAGTTTTCTTCACATAGAATTTTCAGAATCTGTTTATAAACCAATATGGGAAAAGCTGACGGGAGAGTTTATTTTGTTTGGCACAACCATTTTGACAATTGGTTACGGGGCACCTGTTGCTTTGAGGCTTAAAATTCAACGCATCATCAGACAAAATAAAAGAGAAAGCTATAAGCTGACCTCTCGAAAAATGGTGCTGTATCCCGCCCTTATTATTATATTATTACTAATGCTTCTGGCTGCACTTTCTTATATGGCAAACCCTGAGCTATTCTTAGAAAACTTGCATAGGCAAAGTGTTCTTCTATAAGATAAATTATTGGAATAAAGAAAGATATACCAAGTGATTCAATTTATCAGCCCGTTTCAGCAAGCGCAAAAGCACCCTATTTGGGTTTTAGAAGATAGCGCAAGTGATCGGGAAATTTTAAAGCGTGCCTTTGAAAAAGCTGAAGTTCAAAACGAAGTTGTTTTTTTTGAGAGTGTGGCATCGCTTCAGTTGACTATAGACGCCTTTAAAGGTGCTGTTCCAGCACTGACACTTTTAGATATGCATTTACCAAATGAATCTGGCAGAGATGCGGTAAAGCTCCTTTCTCAGCATGAAATCTTAAAGACAGTACCAAGTATTGCTTTTAGCCATACGGGAAGCTCTGAAGATATTTCCGATATGTACGCTCTTGGCGTAAGTAGCTTTATCAAAAAATCTCTCTCATTTGAAGAAACATTAGATATGGTGAAATCACTTAAAAACTATTGGCTAGAATCAGTTATTCTTCCAGCCGTAATTTAAGCTTCTTTAAACTGTATTAGGTAACCATTCATGGCGCGGACCTGTACGGCATAGCGTATAATCACCCACCATAACTGGAAGCGTTGCTTTGTTCACAATATAAAGCGCGCCTTCACGGCATGGGATAGCCTTGTAAGGGTGCGAGAACATTGCACTGCGCATGACCCAGTGATAGTCCTGTCCGGCAACGTTAAAACGGTAAAGTGCTTTTTTAGGCGCGCTGAGCATTGCGCCATCAATATTGTGTTGAAACTGCCTGCTCCAAAAAAGAGGAGGGAGGCTACGTGCTTGGTCGTAAGCATATGCTGTCGGTACGTCCTGGAAAGGTCTGTAAGTATGGCGCGGAAGATGTGGTCTGCTGCCATGATCGTATGGTGATTCTAAATCTACATACGGTGGTGTGTATGTTGTATCTGTAAAGTATAGCGCTCTATCATTAGGATAGACGCGGTCATTGGTGTACCAGTTGTAATTTTGTGTATAAGCGTATCGAGGTTTTTCTAAGTCATGCTCTAAAAGCGGAGCATGTCTGTAATGTGCAGTTCCGCTATGGCAAGCACTAAAAGTTACGCTTGCTGTTAGCATGAATAGAAGTTTTTTCATTATGTGTACCTTTCGCTCATATCTTCTTACTATTCTTTCAAAAAAACATGCAAGCGGAAAGGAATAGTGGTAAATTGGCTTCTAGCTTATTAAACGTTCAATAAACTGTGATGGCAAAATGGCAACAAAAGCAAAAATTATTATTGAAGACATACCTGTGGATGATGCAGCACCAACTGTAGAACAGCTTGAAAAAGAAGGGGTTGACCCTTCAGCGGTAGCTAGACTCACTTATGCAACAACATCAGATGTCAGCAAGCCTGTACGTAGTGGTGTTGGCCGCATGAAGAAGCCAGAAGGCGGCCTTGATATTCGTGCACCCAAACCAGATTGGCTGCGCGTGCGTGCACCGCAATCTCCTACATACTTTGACCTTAAAAAGCGTGTAAAGGATAAGGGCCTGTTTACAGTTTGTGAAGAAGCTGCTTGCCCCAACATTGGAGACTGCTGGTCTAGTGGGCACCTTACAATGATGATTCTTGGTGATATTTGCACGCGTGGTTGTGCCTTTTGTAACATTAAAACAGGTAAGCCGCGCGCCATAGATGCGGAAGAACCTGCAAAGCTTGCAAACATGGCAAGTGATCTGGGGCTAAAGCATATGGTACTCACCAGTGTTGACCGTGATGATTTAAAAGATGGTGGGGCGCATCACTGGGCAGAATGTATTACGAAAATTAAGGCCGCAGCACCTGAGACAACAATTGAAATTTTGACGCCAGATTTCCGCCGTAAAGAAGAAAATGTGGATATTGTTGCTGATGCCTTGCCTGATGTATTTAACCACAACATGGAAACTGTGCCGCGCTTGTATCGTACAGTTCGACCTGGCGCACGTTACTTTGGTTCGCTTCGTCTCCTTCAGCATGTGAAAGAAAAACATCCACGCATGTTCACCAAAAGCGGCCTTATGGTTGGCCTTGGGGAAAGCCGTGACGAGGTCCTGCAAGTGATGGATGATATGCGTAGTGCAGGCATTGACTTTTTAACCATTGGTCAGTATTTACGCCCAACGCAAAACCATTACCCTGTTATGGAATGGGTGACGCCAGAACAATTTGAAGACTACGAGCGCCAAGCGAAGCTCAAAGGGTTCCTTATGGTATCTTCTAGTCCGCTGACGCGCTCCAGTTACCATGCGGATAAGTTCTTTGCGGAGCTTGTTGCGAAACGTGAGGCGGGTGAGGTATAATAAAATTATGACAGACGTAACATGCCCGAACGTAAATGAAATAGAACTCCATCAGGTGCTTTATGCGCTTGGGGATTTCTCGCGTCTGCATATTGTTAAAAACCTATACTTAAATGGCGCGCTGCCTTGCAAAGAGGCCAGCTGCCCCAATATGTCAAAATCTACGATTTCTCATCATTTTAAAATTCTGCGCGAGGCAGGTATTTTACACTGTGAAAAAGTGGGAGTATCACACATGAATAGTGTGCGCTCTGATGAGCTGAACAAAAAATTCCCAGGTCTTCTTGAGACTGTGATTTCTCTTATTCCTGAAATTCCAAAAGGCTAGTCTAGTGGGTTAAGCGCTTCGTATATGTGTGTAAGTGCAGCTTCCACGGCTTGCAACCTTATTTGAAGACGGTCCCCTCTAAAATGATGCTGAAAAGCAGTGCCTTGGCCGCCGTAATGAAGGCCTACCCAAACAAGGCCAACTGGCTTTGTATCTGTTCCACCCGTTGGGCCAGCAACGCCACTTAGGCTAACAGCTACATCAGCTCTGTAGGCTTTTGCTGCACCTTTTGCCATTTGTAAAACAGTTTCCTTGCTTACAGCACCGTCTGTTTCCAGGGTTAAAGGGTTCACATTTAATAGGTCTAGTTTGGCCTGGTTGCTATAGGTAACAGCGCCGCCCATCACCACATCGCTGCTGCCTGAAATTTCTGTAAGCAGGCTTGCTACCAGCCCGCCTGTACAGCTTTCTGCTGTAGCAATGGTAAACCCTTTACCGCGTGCATCTTCAAGGACCCGCTCCGCAAGAATCATAAGGCTTTCATCAAACATGTTTTTTAAATCCTTTTTTAAAATATAAGCCAAAGAGCAGCAATGCTGAAGAGAGCTGCTAGGGCATCATCAAACATGACACCAAGAGGCGTATTCATTTTTTGATCCACCCAGCTGATAGGAGGAGGTTTAAGCATATCAAAAATACGAAAGAGCATAAACGCTGCAAGCCAGTGCACCCATGTACCAAGCCCAAGGTACGGAAAGGCAAGAACAACCATAGCCATGCCAAATACTTCATCAATCACAATGCTTTTATGGTCATGTTCTCCTGTGTGAATTGCAACCTTCTGACAAGCCATCCAGCCTGTGACAAAGCTAAAAATCGTAAACAGAGCTAATACATGAAGGCCGCCATAAGTATAGAGCAGGCCAATAAACGGAAGGCTAGCAATTGTGCCCCATGTGCCTGCCATGGGTAAATGGCCAACGCCGCCCCACGTTGCAATCCAAAAGGCTTTGCTGGGGTAAGGGTAGGGGAGAGGCGCTGCATGTTGCTTCTCGCGGCGAGCTGTGATCCTAAAGAGTTTATCTGCTATATGTTTCATGCTAGAAAGTGTTGTCTTTCTCATTGAGATTGTCAATATAATGTGCCATTCTTGCTGCTATGAGTATGCTTCAAACACACATCTTACTTGCAGCCATTGCTTATGGTTTTTATACGCTCAGCGTGCTTTCTGCTCTTGGCGTATTGCTGAAGGATTTGCTGCTTCGTAAAAAGAAAGCTTTGTCTGGCTTTCTTCCATCGCTTGTAAAGCTAGAACGCTTCCAGTTTGTAAGCCTGCTTGCGGGTACGCTTATTTTATACATCGCTCTCCTTATGGGCTGGATGAGCGCTTACGCTGTGGCTGATACAAGTGTGGCTTTAGAAAAAGCAGGCCTTAGTTTTCTTACTGTTGCCCTTGCAACATTTTTGCTCTGGACCCATTATAAGCTAGGCACGAGAGGTCGTTTTTCTGCGCGCGTTGTAATGGTTGTTTATGGTTTGATACTGCTTGCATATTTTGCCAGCCGTAACTGGATCTAATTCATAAGCACTTGCTGCAACTCACTAATTTATTGCTGTACTTTGCTTATGTATTATCTATGGATTTTTTGAGGTAAGATAGACAAGCTTCTTTGTTAGGATATTCATTATACGCCCACCACTTCTTTGTGTTCACAAGATGAACGCCAATTTCAGCACCTGTGATACCAAGCGCCATTACGTCGTGGCCAGTTAGTTCAAATTCTGGAATATCTGTATCCGCAAGCTTATAGAAGAGGTCTTCAATAGCTGTAGATTCTTCTGCGTTTGTTTCCCATGAGCCAAAACGAAGGGCAAGCCATTTGCTGATAATCTCTTTTCCAAGCAAAGCTGCAAATGGTTCTGTTTCTGAAATACGGAAAAAGTCTACCTGTTCTTTTGGGCAAGTGCCGACAAGTTTTTTTAAGGCGCCAGAGCATATAAAATGCGGATTATTTTGTATAGGCTGCTCTATATCGTATGTGAGCACAAAGAAGCGTTCTTCTGCGGAAGCTTCAGGGAAAAAAGATAGATACCAGTTGAGCCTGTTATGGTTTTCTTCGCCAAGGGGCAGCTCAAGTGCCTCTGTTAGTTTTGTATTTTCGAGGAGAGTGAGCCCATCTTCCCAGCAGTCAGATGCAAGCAGCTTAAACATCTCTTCTGTTTTGCGCTCGCGGGAGAGCTTGCCCATTGAGCCTGCGGCAAAGGTGAGGGCGCTCATTGTTTCTGCGTCAACTTCCTCTTTTGCAAAGCGTGCATAAAATCTAACGTACCTAAGCGCGCGGAGCCAATCCTCCTTCAGGCGCTGCTTTGCATCACCAATAAAACGAACTTTGCCGGCTGCTAAATCTTTAAGGCCGTCTGTGTAATCCCAAACATTGCCGTCAATATCTGCGCTAAGGGCATTGAAGGTCAAGTCACGGCGCATGGCATCATCTGTATAAGATGTACTAAACTCCACCGTTGCGCGGCGGCCATCTGTTGATACGTCTTTTCTGAGTGTTGTAATTTCTGCCTTAAAGCTATTTTTTTGATCCACCGCTGTAATAGTGCCATGGTCAAGGCCTGTGGGAATCGCATCAAAGCCAGCAGATTTAAGCTTAGCTATTGTTTGTTCTGGCAGGTATGGCGTGCAGATGTCTATATCAGTGGCGACTTCGCCAAGAACTGCATCGCGCACAGGTCCGCCAACAAGGCGGCAATTGTTATCTAGCGCAGCAAATACTGCTTTAAGGGGCGCTGTAATCAGGCCGTCTGGAAAGTTGATTTTTCTGATCGGTGTATTGCTCATGGAAGGCATAATGCCCGAAGGGTCTTATAAAAGCAAACCCCCGCACCAAAATGGCACGGGAGAATGTAATCGATTTAGTGGTACTGCTTGTCGGCTCCCAGCTGATGAGCGGGGCGACCGCCAGTATCGGAACAAGTGAGTGGCAGGCGCTCAGAGAGCACTTGCACGCCGTGACGTGTACCGCGCTGTGCGTCGGTATAGGCCAAGATCTCCTTCAGCACAGCGGTTTCGCCATGCTCTGTAACGGCAGCTTCGTATGCTGCCTCTGCTTCCAGCGGAGAGATTTCTCCCCGACCTTCTGCACGGGTGTGTACCCGTGCCAGCAAAAGTGCGTTTTCAGTTGCGAAGACAGGCTTGTTTGTTGCGTTTGTCATTGGTGTATCCTCCAGATACTTAAGAAAAAAAGATAAGCCAAGATAGCGTTTCCCTAGAATAGGGACCCGGTAAAAAGGTAAACACTGTTAAAAGAACGTCATTATAAAAATCAGTTCTTCTTAGCTGAATTATTATGTAGGCTTTTTAAAGGATGCTAAAGATTTTTCTGACATAAAACAGACAAAAACCTCCCCCGCAATTGGCGGGGAAGGTCTGTTTTTCGATTAAGCTTTTGATATGTTAAAGTTTATGAGGTTTTGGCCTGTTTGGCAGCAATGGCGGAAAAAGAGGTTTCTGGATTGCTAAGCTTGGCGGCATTTGCGCCAAGCGTTTGGGCGCACTCCATTTCTCGCTTGCGGCTTTCCTCCCGGATATAGGTCGCAAGTTTGTCGGCAGCGTCGTCGCGGCTTAGGCTATCTGCCGCCATAAGCCGAACAAGAACTGCTGTGTAGTTCTTCTTTGCTTCTGGTTTGACAGGCTCAGATTTGTCCATGGCAATTTGGCAGCATCTGGCCTGTTTGAACTCTTCATTGTCCTGAAAAACTTCCGGATGAAAGAGTGTGTGGGTGTAAGTCATTACGAATCCTTCTGAATAAGAGATGTAACAGCGAGGGAAAAGACTCCTACTGGAGTAACTTGTTAAACGGTACGTACTGTTAAAGAGAGGGAGCCTCTCTGCTGTTGAGAGTTGTTTACCTAATGCCTAAAAATCATGCAAGTGTTTTTCTTGATAAAATAAGCATATGACAATGGTTTTTGGCTCTGTTACACTACGGGCTAATAATAAAAAGGGGTCTGTTATGTGGGATAAATCAATAAAATTTGCTGGTAGAATCACGTGCGGTCTTCTTGCTTTTACGCAAGCTTCTCTGGCTGAAGGTAAAGCAGAAACATTTGAACAATTTCTTGAAGGCCTTAAAAAGGAAGCTTCAGAAAAGGGACTTCCCGAAAATATTTTAGAAACCTCCCTTGAAGGTTTAACAGCGCCGCTTCCTGGCGTTATGAAGCGCCTTGAGACGCAGCCAGAAAGCACATTTAGCTTTAAAAAGTATTTTGGCAGTATGGTTTCTGACCATCGTGTAGGCAAGGGGCGTAAAAATTATTTGGCCAACCGTGATGAGCTGCTTGAAAAATCAGCTATGTACGGCATTCCGGCAGAAACCATTGTTGCTATGTGGGGCGTAGAAACAGCCTACGGTAATTACACTGGTGGCTACGATATTGTACCAAGCCTTGCCTCTCTGGCTTATGCAAGCCACAGAAAAACATTCTTTAGAAAAGAGCTTTTTGATGCTCTTAAAATTGTGGCAGAAGGCCACAAGCCAGCAGCCGATATGACAGGCAGCTGGGCAGGTGCTATGGGGCAGTGCCAGTTTATGCCAAGTAGTTTCCTTATGTATGCCCGCGACGGTAACGGCGACGGTAAAAAAGATATCTGGAGCACGCTTCCTGATGTATTTGCATCTGCTGCAAACTACCTCAAAAGCCATGGCTGGAAAAAAGATCAAAAATGGGGCGAACGCGTGACGCTTACGCAGTATCTTCCAGGAGATTTAAAACTTTCTAAGCGTGGTGTAAGCCAGTGGCTGACGACCGAAGAGTGGAAAGAGATGGGCATTGTGCCTAAGGCGGGTATGCTTCCTAAGGGTACAAAGGCACGTTTATTTTTACCTGAAGGTCCAAGTGGCCGTGCATGGCTTACTTATCATAACTTTAGTGTGATTATGCGCTGGAATAATTCAAGCTACTTTGCAGTGAGCGCGCTGAGCCTTTCTGATGAAATTGCTAAAGCGGAGAAGGACGTCTAAATGCGCAATATTGTTATTGCTCTTATTGCTGCGGCAAGTCTTTCTGCTTGTGCAAGCTATTACAATACATACAAGCCTAGCAATAGTAGTGTATTTGCACGCTATGGCGGAGATGCAGCTTACAGTGCGCCGCGTGTAACAGGTAAGCGTAAGGTTGGTAAGCCCTATAAAATTATGGGTAAAACGTATTACCCTATATCTAGCTCAGAAGGCTTTAGTGAAAAAGGTATTGCCAGCTGGTACGGACACCCTTTCCATGGACGTAAAACAGCGAACGGTGAAAAATACAGCATGTATGAGATGACAGCAGCGCATCCAACATTGCCTTTGCCAACATATGCGCGTGTGACAAACCTTAAAAACGGCCGTAGCGTGGTTGTTAAAGTAAATGATCGTGGTCCTTTTAAAAAGAACCGTGTGATTGATATGAGTTATCGTGCTGCACAAGTACTTGATTATGCAGAGCAGGGGGTGACGCCAGTTCTTGTTGAGGCGCTCCCAACGGATGGTAGTTCTCTTAAATCTCGCCATGTTTCAAGAAACACGCAGCAAGTGATTGCGAAGAAACCAGCGCCTCAGTTTAAGAAACCATCTGTTACTGGTGGGTCGTTTACAGGACGTGTGAGCGGGTCTGGAGGAGGAGCTGTTCAAAATACGCACAGCCTTACGCGCGATTTAGCGATTGGTTCAACGCGTTACTTCGTGCAAACAGGTGCCTTTACAAATGAGGGGAACGCAAAAAAGCAGCTTGCTGTACTTAAGCCTGATTTTCCAAGTACTCAAATTTTTACAAATAGTGTAAATGGCACAACTTATTACCGTGTGCGCATTGGACCTGTTAACACGGTTGACACAGCGGATGCTCTGCTTAACAATGCCGAGAATGCTGGCTGGGTTGGTGCCCGTGTGGTTATTGAATAAAAATATAGAAAACAAGGATAGAACTTTATGATGTCTTGGTTAAAGGCGAGCACTCTTGCAAGTGTTTTAAGTATAGGAACAATTTTCTCTGTTCAAGCAGTTGAGTTAAACGCAAAATCTTACATGGTAGGCGATACAGCAACAGGAACCATTGCGCTTGAAAAAGATGCTGATGTTCAAATGGGGCCAGCAAGCCTCACAAAACTCATGACGCTTTACCTTGTGTTTGAATCTTTACAAAATGGCTCTCTTTCACTTGATACACAAATTCCTGTGAGCGAAAAAGCATGGCGTATGGGCGGCTCTAAAATGTTTATTGAAGTTGGCAAAACAGTGCTGGCTGATGACCTTATTAAAGGAATTGCTGTTGTGAGCGGAAACGATGCTTGTATTGCAGCTTCTGAATTTATTGGCGGTAGTGAAGAAGGCTTTGCTGTTCTTATGAACGAAAAAGCAAAAGACCTTGGCATGATGAACACCAACTTTGTGAATGCATCTGGTTGGCCTGATGATAACCAATACACAACTGCAAAAGATATGTTTACGCTTGCAAAGCGCATTCAGGCTGATTTTCCACAATTTTACCATTACTTTAGTATCCCAAGTTTTGAGTATAGCGGCATTAAACAAGCCAACCGCAACGGATTGCTTAGCCGTGGTATTGGCGTAGATGGTCTTAAGACAGGTCACATTGAAGAAGCTGGCTATCATTTGATTTCATCTGCGCGTCAAGGTGATGAGCGTCTGATTAGCGTGGTTCTTGGTACAGATAGTATGGCACAGCGTGAATCTGAGTCTCAAAAAGGTCTCGTGTATGTGTTCCGTACGTTTGATCTGCGCGATATGGTGCGTGCAGGAGATGTAATGCAAAAAGATGTGCCGGTATGGCACAGCGTAGAAGGCACGCTTAAGGTTGTCGCAAAAGATACGCTGACAACATATATTGGTGCTCGCGATGCAGACGGCCTTAAAGCCAAACTTGAAATTAACGAAGGTTTGGTTGCACCTATTAAAGCAGGGGATACTGTTGGGCAACTTACATTTGTGCACCCTGCGGATAGCCGTATGTTTAGCGTGGACGTCGTCGCGCAGCATGATGTCGCACGTAAAGGTTTCTTTGGGCGCCTATGGGATAGTTTCCTGTCATGGCTTGGCATTATTAACGGACCAAAGTAAATTAAAGTATTGGGGTAGGGGGAGAATAAAAATGATTGATACACTGGTAGAGAATCTAAACGCAAATGGCGGCGTATTCATTACGTTTGAAGGCGGCGAAGGTAGCGGTAAAACAACGCAAATTAAAGCGCTGAGTGAAGCTTTAGCAGCAGCTGGCGTAGATCATATTATGACCCGCGAGCCGGGCGGTTGCCCTAGCGCTGAAGAGCTTAGAAACCTTATTCTAACTGGTGCTAAAGATCGCTGGACAGATATGGGGGAGCTTCTGCTTTACACAGCAGCGCGCGCGGAGCACCTTGAGCGTGTGATTCGTCCTGCTCTTGCAGCTGGTAAAGTTGTTCTATGTGACCGTTTTGCAGATAGTACTATGGTGTATCAAGGCATTAGCCGCGGACTTGGCGAGCGTACGGTAGAGCAGCTTCAAACCATTGTGATCGGTGAAACAGCACCTGATGCGACTGTTTACTTTGATATTGCCCCTGAAATTGGCCTTGCCCGCAGTGGTGGCTGGGATAACGGCGAGAACCGTATTGAGCAAGAGGGTCTTGAGTTTCACACGAAAGTCAGAGATGGTTTTGTTGCTCTTACTAAAAAACACCCTGAACGTTTTGTTACTATTGATGCGTCTGCCTCTGTTGAAGATGTATTCGCTTCTCTTGTATCTGTGCTTACAGATTACTTTGCATTTGAAGAAGTAAAGGCAGCGTAAATGAGCGAAGGGACGCTTCCAGCTCTCATAGGACATGGCGCTGTTCAAAAAACACTCCGTACTATGATTGAGTCAGGTAAAATGCCTCACGCTGTACTTCTTACAGGGCCTGAAGGTATTGGTAAGCGGTTGCTTGCTGAGCATTTGGCCCGTTGTTTACTTTGCGGTTTTGCACCCCTTGGTCTGCCAGACCTTTTAGATGTGGATGATGCACATCCTCGCTTAGCACAAATTGATGCAGGTGCACACCCAGACTTTTTTATACTTGAACCTGCAGAGGATGCTAAAACAAAAACGATTAAAGTTGCAGATACGCGCGACTTATTGATGAATGTTGGTTTAAGTGGTGAGGAAGCGCGCGTAATTATTGTAGACGCTGCTGAATATATGAATGTAGCTTCAGCTAATGCGATTCTTAAAAATTTAGAAGAGCCTGGTACAAAAACTTACTGGGTGCTTATTTCTCATGCGCCATCTAAGCTACTTCCAACGATTATTTCACGCTGCCGTACGGTGCGTATGTCTCCGCTGAATGAAGAGGATGTAACAAAGGTTCTTGCTAAGGATTATGACGATGAAGCTGTGCAAAATTTATTGCCGCTTGTGCAGGGCGTGCCCGGTGTTGCGAGTATGTTTGCAGGAAAAAGCGAAGAGCTTGGCGGCCTTCTTGATAGCTTTTTTACGACCTGTGCGCCTGGTGCAAAAGGAAAGACCGCAGCTTTTGCACTGAGTGATAAAATTGGCCAAAAGCGCGTGCTGCCGCTTGCTATTGATATTCTTATGGTTAAGCTGGCTGCCGAGGCGCGCAGTGCTTCAAAATCTGTAGGTGCTTGGGGTGTTTCTTCTTATGCGCTAAGTCATCTTTATGATGTTTACTTGTGGCGCAAAAGACGCATGGAAGAGGTGAATATATCACCAGCACTCACCTTTGATGCTATGCTGGAAGACTTCTTAAGCGCTAAAAGTGGCGTGCTTCCTAGAAAACCTCTTCGCTAAACACTTGCGAGACATGGCTCTCCGTGGCACACTGTGCCATACAAATATTTATGGGATAATACGGGGATATAAATCTACATGAGTCAGGCTTCAAAAAAAGCTTATATTACGACGCCTATTTACTACCCAAGCGGTAAACCGCATCTTGGGAGTGCTTACACAACACTCGCGGCTGATATCTATGCGCGCTTTAAGCGCCTGGACGGCTTTGATGTGAAGTTTTCAACAGGTACAGATGAGCACGGCCTTAAGCTGCAACGTGCAGCTGAAAAAGAAGGTCTTACACCTCAGGCATACGTAGATAAAATGTCGGGTATGTTCCGTGAAATTGAGCCGATTATGAATATCAGCGCGCATACGTTTATTCGCACCACTGAAGATTACCACCAGAAAACAGCGCAGGTTATGTGGCAAAAGCTTGAAGAAGCCGGTTACATTTACAAAGATAGCTACGCTGGCTGGTACTGTATTTCTGATGAATCTTACTACACTGAGGAAGAGCTTGTTGACGGAAAAAGCCCAATGAGCGGCCACCCTGTAGAGTGGATGGAAGAAGAGAGCTATTTCTTTAAGCTGTCGGCATTTAGAGAGAAGCTTTTGGATCTTTACGATAAACGTCCTGAACTTGTGCAGCCGCAAGGCCGCCTTAATGAAGTTCTAGGGTTCCTTAAAGGTGAAGTGCGCGATATCTCAATTTCTCGTACTACGTTTGATTGGGGCGTGCCTGTACCAAACGGGCCAGGACATGTGATGTATGTGTGGATTGATGCACTGACAAATTACCTCAGCGTACTGGGCTGGCCAAATGAAGAAAATATGGATTACTGGCCAGCGACGCATTTGGTGGGTAAAGACATTTTACGTTTCCACTCTGTTTACTGGCCTGCGATGCTTATGGGCGCAGGGCTTACTGAAGAGCAGCTTCCTAAAGTTTATGCACATGGCTGGTGGACAGTAGATGGCGATAAAATGAGTAAGTCTAAGGGCAATGTTGTTGACCCTGAAACGCTAACTGAGCAATACGGCCGTGATATTGTGCGCTATTTCCTTATGCGTGAAGTGCCTTTTGGTAATGATGGGGACTTTAGTGAAACACGCCTGATTGAGCGCACAAACAGCGACCTTGCCAATGCGCTTGGTAACTTGTTCCAGCGCGTGCTTTCTATGATAGCTAAAAACTGCGAAGGCAAAGTGCCAGCTCTTGGAGAGCTTGACGCTGCTGATACAGAATTTCTAAATGGCTTTAAAGGGATGGTAGGTGATGTGCGCATGCATATTGATAGCCTTCAGTTCCATAAGGCCCTTGATGTTATATGGGCTCGTGTGCATGCAGCCAATGCTTATATGGATGCAAAAGAGCCATGGAAACATAAAAAAGAAAATCCAGAGCTTATGGCGCATATTTTACGCGTACTTATGGAAGGGTTTGTATCTATCGTACATACACTTGATGCGTTTATGCCTGAGTCTATGGCGCGCGTAAAAACGTTTCTTGGCACAACTGATATGACCTTAAACCAAATTGAAAACGCTGATGGTTCTCTGCTTACAGATGGCGCTGAACTGCCTAAGCCAGAAGGCGTCTTCCCAAGAATTCAACCAAAAGAAGAGGCGGCATAATGGCCCAAACACAACCTAAACAACCCAAAATGCTAGGCCCTGTTGCAGCGCTTAGACTTTTTACAGATAACCTAAAAGCAACGCGTACATTTTATGAGAAACAGCTCGGCCTTGAGGTTATCCTTTCTGATGATGAGGTGGTTGTTTATGACCTTTATGGTATTGATCTTGTTATTGAGCTTGTTGATTCTTCTGATGAAAATGCAGAAGCACTCCTTGGCTCTTTCTCAGGCATTAGCTGCCATGTGGAAGATTGCCTTGCGACATACAACGCACTTAAGGAAAAGGGTGTTGAGTTCCTTGATACGCCGGCAGAAGAGCCTTGGGGCGGAATTCTTGCACACTTCTTTGATCCGTCGGGTAACGTACTTAGCCTTGTAGAATATCCAGATGATAGTGCGAACAAAGCCTAATGATACTTGTTGATTCTCACTGTCACCTTAACTACGCCCTTGATAAGGGCGAGGATATTGCTGAGCTGATTAAACGTTCAGATGAAAACCATGTGAAATACATGCAGACCATTGGTACAACAAGGGATGACTTTAAAATCATTCAGCCGCTTGCCGAAAAGTATGAAAACGTTTTTTGTTCATATGGTATTCATCCGCATAATGCGGGTGAGGGCGGCCTTATTACGGCAAATGAAATTCGTGAGGGCTGCGCGCTTAATAAAGTGATTGGTATTGGCGAAACAGGCCTTGATTACTTTTATGATAATGCGCCGCGCGAGGACCAATGGAAAAGCTTTGTCACTCATCTTGAAGTGGCGCGTGAGCTAGATATGCCTGTTATTATTCATACACGCGATGCAGAGGAAGACACGATGTCTATTCTGAAAGAAGCGATGCAGGAAGGGCAGCAGAAAATACTTCTCCATTGCTTTTCAAGTAAGCTGCCGCTTGCCGAGTTTGCTGTAGAGCACGGGCTTTATATGTCCGCTTCAGGCATTATTACTTTTGGTGCTAATGCTGAAGAGGTGCGTCAGGGCTTTATGCTTTGCCCTATGGATAAGCTACTTGTAGAAACAGATGCGCCGTACCTTGCCCCTAAGCCTTTCCGTGGTAAAACAAATGAGCCAGCTTATACGCTTCATACCGCAGAAAAACTTGCTGATATGAAAGGCGTCTCTCTTGAAGAGATGGCAAAAGCAACAACAGATAACTTCTTTATGCTCTTTAATAAAGCGGCTTCTTACAGAAAAGAGTCTACATGATTGTAGATTTTAAAGAACTTTCACCAGTTGAAAGCTATCACTGGTTAACACAGTCTGTTATTCCGCGTCCTGTCGCTTGGATCCTTACAGATAATGGTGAAGAAGCTGGTGAAGAAAACCGCTTTAACCTTGCGCCTTTCTCTTGGTTTAATGTTGTAAGCCCTAGCCCAGCAGTGGTGATGGTTTCTATAGCCCCTAAAAAGGATGGCAGTGATAAAGACACGCTTGCAAACTTAAAGGCAAGGAAGCATGCAACGCTTCACATTACTTCTAAAGATATGGCACTTGCTATGGTGGACAGTTCAGTAGATCTTCCTTTTGGCAAAAGTGAGCTAACTAGAGCCGCTGCACCAGAGCTTATTTCAATAGATGGTTTTGAACTGCCTATGCTTTCAGGCTCTAAGGTCTCCTTTGATTGTACCCTGCTTGATACGCATCAAATTCCCGGCTCAAAAGTAACAGTGGCTTTTCTAAAACTAGAAAAACTTTTTGCAGATGATAGCGTGATGATGACAGATGAAAAAGGGCGCGATAAAATTGATGGACTGGCTGTACAACCAGTGACAAGACTTGGCGGAAATGAAGTTTCCTATCTAACAGAGATAGAAAGCATTCCTCGGCCAGAAAAATAAAAAGGGTGCATAATGGCAAAAGTTTATAGTGGAAAACACGCGGAGGGGTGCCATAAGTGTGGTGGGTATCCTGGAAGTCCGAGCAAAAACGTACCTGTTCTTTTTCAATGTTCAACATGTGGATTTTTTAGCTGTTCTAAGCATTTAGGCGGCGGTATTATGGGGCGCCAGTGCCCAAACTGCAAAGGTAAAAAGCTTCGTAAAGCCATGACAGCAAGTGCTGCTGCTAAAGTAAAAGGCGGTGGTATTCCTGGCCAAGTTGCAGGTGTGAGTGGCAATAAAAAAGCACCTCCTAGCGGTATTGCTGGTGGTGGCGGGTTTTCTGCTCTCGGTAGCGGGGCTGGTGTTGGTGGGCGCACACCACCACAAGCAAAAGACCAAAATCAAGAAAAAGCAAAACTTCAAAAAACACAATCTATGGATTTTAAGCCATCAGATAAGGATAAATCAGGAGATAGTGCTGGTGGTGTAAAGCAGGATAAGGATAAATCTGTATTCAGCTATGCAGACTCAGGGCAAACAGATGGTAAAGCCAAAGTGCAAGAGGCTCTTGCAGATAGCCTTTCTCAGAACGTTCATTTATCTAATAGTGGTAGCGTGAATATGGATAGCGCACTTGGCGTAGGCATAAGCATTGAGGCAGATCATTTTGATAGGGCTCGTTCCACAGATACACCAACGAGCACAACAGCGCCTTCAGCAGGAGATAACATTCGTGTTGAGGTCGATGAATATGGTACGGAGCGCATTTATTCTGTTGATCACCTTGGCAATGAAACGGTGATTAGTGAAAAGAAAAGTGAGCTTGCCCAAGAAGCAGAAGAAAAAGAAGCCGTAGAAGGCGCTATTATGGATGCGGAACGCCTTATTGGGGACCATGCAAAAGGTGGACACAATCTTTATAGCACGCTTTCAGATGCTTACTTTCGTATTTCTAGCCTTGATAGCTTTAAAGCTTACAAAGAATCCTTAGAAAAATTTAATTCCAATGGCATATCAATTGTTTCTATTGATGCTTCTAACACACCTCTTATGGAGGAGGTTTCTAAGAGCTATATGGACCTTAAAAATACTTACTATTCTATTGGTATTTCTCCAACGAGCATTCGTCCAAATAGCAAGTTTAATGTGTCTGAGCTTATGGAGCCTTACTTAAAGGAAAACCCTAAAATTATTGCAGTTGGAGAGATTGGTTTAGACCTTCACTTTGCACCATATACAAGACCTCAGCAGGAAGCATTGTTTG
>JAPKEQ010000028.1 GCA_028821995.1 Alphaproteobacteria bacterium | reverse complement strand
ACAAGACCTTCAAGGTCCTAAAATTCGTCTTGGTGAGCTTCCTGCTCCCGTAACTTTAGAGGAAGGCCAGTCATTTATTCTTGATGGTAATGAAGCTATTGGTGACGAAACACGTGCGCACTTGCCACATCCAGAAATTTTAGAGCTTCTTAAAGAAGGTCATCACATTTATATTAATGACGGCCTTGTTAAGCTTCGCGTTGTTGAAAAACTAGATTGCGGCGGCGTAAAGTGCATCGTGCTTTCAACTGGCGCCGTTAGCTCTCGTAAAGGTGTAAACCTTCCAGATGTTGATCTTCCAGTAAGTGCTATGACAGAAAAAGATAGAAAAGATCTTAAGTTTGGGCTTTCTTTGGGCGTGGACTGGGTGGCAGTTTCTTTTGTTCAAAAAGCTGAAGATGTGCTTGAAGTGAAGCAAATTGTAAAAGGCCAAGCAGGCGTGATGGCAAAAATTGAAAAGCCGAATGCTGTGAACCGCATTGATGATATTATTGCCGTAAGTGATGCTATTATGGTGGCGCGCGGGGACCTGGGCGTAGAAGTCCCACTTGAAGAAGTGCCTTCTATTCAAAAGCGTTTGATTCGTAAATGCCGTGAGCGCGGTAAGCCTGTTGTTGTGGCAACGCAAATGCTTGAAAGCATGATTAAGAATGCTTCCCCAACGCGTGCGGAAGTGTCTGACGTAGCTAATGCAACATATGAAGGCGCAGATACGCTTATGCTTTCTGCTGAGACAGCTTCGGGGGATCATCCTGTAACAGCTGTGGAAACAATGGACCGTGTCATTCAGCGTGTAGAGCGTTCAAGTGCTTGGCGCCCTCTTGTAGATGCGCGCGGGGTAGATGTTCAGCCTGTTGTGCAAGATGCAATCTGTAATGCTGCTTATGAAGTTGCAAATTCATTGGATACCGCAGCAATTGTAACGTTTACAGAGTCAGGAACAACCTCTGTTCGTATGTCGCGCCAGCGTCCTGAAGCACCTATTCTAGCGCTTACACCATATGAAACAACTGCGCGCCGCATGGCGCTCACTTGGGGCCTTAACACAATGGTGACAAGAAGCCCTGAAAACGATAAGCAAATGTCTAAAGCAGCAGTACGCGCTGTAAAAGATGCAGGCCTTGCACACCGCGGTACGTTTGCGGTGCTTGTGGCGGGTGTGCCTTTTGGTATTACAGGAACAACTAATATGGTTTATGTGGTTCCAGTGGTTGAGGAAGCTGAATAACGCTTCTCTTCGTTTTTGGTAACTTTTTTAAAGCCTTCTTTTGAGAGGGCTTTTTAATTTCAATATTTATAACAAGTTGTGCCGTGCTTAATGGCACAAGCTTAAACTCTCTAAAGAGAGATTCATCTGGTATTTTCATGAGTCACCTTCCATGTTGTATACATATGTGAAGGTGTAGTAATCGATAAATGACACAAAAAAGCCCTGCATAATGCAAGGCCTTATTGACTATAAGAAAATCTAGCTAGCTAGCACTTTATCAGCGGTCATGTTCATAAACGGCAGTTGGCTTTCTTCTTTACGTGTGTTCAGGTCACGCATGTAGCGTACAATGCCGAGGTGTGTTTTTACTGCGTCACTGTTGTAAATATTGCGCTCTGTGGAAAGTAGAAGATCCTCTACTTTTTCGAGGCTACGGCAGCCGTGTGTGAATGGATCTGGCGCAATGAGAGGTTTTCCTTTTTTGTCACAAGGAATACTTTCGTTGTAAATAGCGCCGCTTACATACACATCATCTTTTTCAATGGCTGCGCTAGGGTGTTCCTGAAGGGCCTCTTGCAGAGATACGCCTTTACCAATAAGGGCGCGTGCCATATCGCGTGTGAGAGTCATAATGCTGAGACGTTTAATCACAAACTCACTTTCAAAGTGAATAAAATGAAGGAGACCAGCTTCGTACATGACAAGTGTTTGTGGTTGGATTTGAATATCTTTTAGTGTGTCATCTAAAGCAGGAACTTGCACAGTGGTGCGTTTATCAAAGTAAAGTGCACGGCTCACTGGAAGATCGGCACCAAAAGCACGATCTACGTAATGGAACACACTCTTAGGGACAGCTTGAATGCGGTGATCGTCTCCAAACAAAATACGCATAATCAGGTCTTTTCTGCCCGTAAGACGGATAACGCCGTTATCATCTTCTTCCTGAATATCAACATCATAAGATTTGAGCTTTTGGGTAACATTGTTGCTGAGATATCTGAAGTTTTTAATAGAAATCATGGCGTATCCGCCGTCCCCTGGATAGGGATGAATTTGCATCATTGTTTCAACAGGACGAAAGGCAATAGCGCGATCACTGTAAAAATTAGCAAGAAGTTCGTCAAAGTTCAGGGTGTCTTGTGGAATTACGTTCATTGTCCGAGAGGAAACCTTGTTCTTATTCGTATTATTTTTATGGGGCTATCCTAACCATTTGGTTTAAATCTACAACCTAAATATGTTTTTTGAGGGTCATAAATATAGGGTGTGATGCGTTAAAAACACGCTTTGGTATACGGTAGATATATGAAGTCCCATCTTTTCTTTGCCAGCCGCCTATAACTTCGGTATGTTGAAAGGCATAAGTTATCTCTTTTTTTCTTTTTTACGGAGGCCTGTACTATGGCAAAGCCTAAAGTGGAGCTCATTGACGTTCGTATCGTTGTGGGTAAAAAAATGGTGGGAAAGTTTTTTGAAATTGTTGAAGCCAGTACGCTTAAGAATGATAAAAACCCCAATTTTAATAAAAAACGTCGGGTTCTCAAGTGCTGCATTGACTTCATGTATGCTGTAACCAAATCTTGGAATTATGCCTACGATTATTCAGAGAGGATGAAAGGTCAACGAGAAGCAATACTTGTTGTGAGTTCTATCAACCCTGGAATTCCGCCCTATTCATCTTCATTGAATACGCCAACAGTCCCTGCACTTCATGTAAGGGGCATTGCTGAAGATGATACACCTGTTGTTTATAATGAAAAACTTGCGCGTTATGACCTGGCTTGTATTGCCGCTGTAGGCAAATTTTTGGGCGTTCATCTATCTATGAAAGATTTTGGCAACCCAACACCGCAAACAATTGAAAAAGTCTCGCTCATTATCAATACAATTGTGTGGTATACCCATGTCATTTTGGTTGTGAATGGAAAAAAGCAGATCAAATCCCTTGGGTATAAGGTTAAAACGCCCTTTACGCCAAGTTCAGAGGAAACTCTGCCTTTCTCTTATGGACGTCCGGACGTTATGAATCCTTTTCCGGAAGATTTCTGCAGGCCAGAATTTTTTGGAAAAAAATCTTAAATCGATAGAAAAGAGCTGTTAATCAGCTCTTTTTTTACCTTTGTAGGGCTTGTTACCGTCTTTCTTCTGAAACTTTTTATCAGAAAAATTACGTTTACCTTTGTTGTAGCTTGTTCTGCCGTCTCGTGGTTTTTGGCTATCTGCAAACTCTTCAAGGACAAATGTGAGTTTGCCAGTAACAACATTACTTTCTGTGAGGCGTAGATTTATAACATCACCAATTTTAAAGATTCGTCCTTTGCGCTCTCCTCTAAGAGTGAGAGCTTTTTCATCGTAAGTGTAGTAATCATCTGTGAGTGTGCGTACAGGTACAAGGCCTTCAGCTGCACCGTTTTCAATACTTACAAAAAAACCAAACTTAAGTACAGATGTAATGTGTCCGCTAAAACCAGTGCCAACTTTATCGCCATAGAAATCTGCGATCAAGCGGTCTTTTACTTCCCATTCCGCCATTTGTGCTTGGCGTTCTGTAATACTAATGTGTTCTGAAACTTTGTTCAGCTCTGAATTTTTAAGCGAGTAAGACCCTTTGCCTGCAAGTTCTAAGTGTTTCACAAGGCTGCGGTGCACCACAAGGTCACTATAGCGGCGAATGGGTGATGTAAAATGTGCATAGTGGCTAAGGGCAAGGCCAAAGTGACCAATGTTTTGTGGGTCGTAGCTGGCCTGCATTTGGCTTCTCAGCACCACGGTCATAAGCATTTCTGCTTCATCTTTTTGTTTAATTTGACGAATGACATTTTCAAAATCTTTAGGCGTAATGCTAGAGCTTTTCGGCTTAAATGTAATGCCGTACTGCTGCATTGCTTGCTGAAGGTTGTCTTTCTTTTCGGTGCTTGGTTCATCGTGCACACGGTATAGGCAGGGTGCACCAATTTTACCAAGTGCCATGGCAGTTGCAACGTTGGCTGTAATCATCAGTTCTTCAATAAGGCGGTGGCTATCTAGTCTGTCACGTTTGCAAATTTCAGTAACAGTACCTTCTTCCATGATGATTTGGCGCTCAGGTACATCTAGATCAATGGCGCCGCGGGCACTGCGGGCCTTAGAAAGGGCACGGTACACAGCAAGAAGCGTAGCGATTTCAGCTTTAAGCGGTTCTGTTTTTTCATCATATTCACCATCAATCGCTTTTTGAACCTGTTCGTAAATCAGGCGTGCATGAGAATGGATAATCGCGCGTGTAAATTTATAATCTTTAAGTTTACCATTTGGTGCAATTGTCATGTGGCACGCCATAACAGGCCGATCTTCCAACGGACGAAGCGAACAAAGGTCATTACTTAAGCGCTCTGGTAGCATAGGCACAACCATATCTGGGAAGTATACGGAGTTACCACGCTTGACAGCTTCCATGTCGAGAGGGCTTTTTTCCTCTACGTAATGTGCAACATCAGCAATGGCAACAATGGCATGGAAATCACCATTTTCAAGTTCTTCTGCCCAAACGCCGTCATCAAAATCTCGTGAGTCTGCGCCATCAATTGTCACAATAGGGATATGGCGCAGGTCTTCACGCTCTTTTTCTTCTTCTTTGGTAAGGCCTGCTGTCAGGCTTTCTGTGTACTCTAAAACTTCATCAGGGAAGGTGTATGGAATATCATGGTTGTTGAGGGCAGCCATGCTGTATAGGTGAGATTTCTTTTCGCCAAGAAGTTCGTCAAAATCAGCTGCTGGGCGCTTGCCTGCATTGTGAGGTTGGGGCGTTGCTTTAATAACGGCGCCATTTTCTAGGCCTTCATCAGGCGCGCCTTCAAGATTAAATATAAGGCCTTGGTGTTCCTTGCTAATTGGGCTAAAAGTTGCAAAATTTTCACGCTTTTCATAGATACCAACAAGAGCATGTGCACCGCTTTTTTCACGCTTTTTGATGGTTTTAGCAGTAAATTCACCTTTGGATGTTTCTGTGAGAACAACTTGTGCGCGGTCCCCTACATCAAGGGTGCTGTCATCTGAAATAATCAGCGGGTAACGGCCTTGAAGCTTGGGGTTTGCTGTGTTGCAGTAAAGTTCACCGTCATCTGTTACACCTGCCACGATAACTTCAATAATGCGCGGTTTACCTTTTGTAGATGTTTTATCCTCTAGGTCTGGAAGAGAGATCGCATTACGGTTTGGCATAGTGATTTGGCCATCTTTAGCCATGTTGTGGAGAAGGACTTTCAGGTCTCTGCGTGGTGCTTCGCCTTTAATACCAAGAATTTTACCAAGGTCGCGCTTAGAAATGACTGTGCCAGCGCTTTCAAGCGCTCCCAGTACCGATTCAGGGGTAATTTTAGTCACTCGGCGTTTGGGCTTGCGTGTAACGGGCGTATCCATGGTTATCCTATCTGTAAATTATTTACTCGTGCAAAAAGGGCGTTCGTTGCACACCATGTATTCTAATACACTTTGTGTTTTAAAACGCCCTTTTTCATCTCATGCCATATCTTTAGATGTTTTTCTAAAGAGGGTCTGGCGTATTTATGCTGTTTTTTTAGCTTTAGCAGCCGGCTTTTTCGCCGCAGGTTTCTTTGCAGCTGTTTTCTTAGGTGCAGCCTTTTTAGTTGCGGCTTTCTTTTTTGGCGCTGCTTTTTTAGCAGCCGCTTCTTTTTTATCTGCTTTTGGCTTGCGTTTCGCGCGTTCTGGAAGAGGTGGGTCAGCCCATTCGCAGTTTGGACATACAATATGTGTGCCCGTTTTTAGTGTTTTTTCTGTTGTAATCGGCCATTTGCAATTGTCTTGCGGACAAGGAGATGCGAGCGGCTTGTCCCAAAGGGCGTAGTTACATTTCGGCCAGCTGCCACATCCGTAGAAAACTTTTCCGCGGCGAGATTTTTTCTCTACAATGTTTGCCGCTTTGCATGATGGGCATTGAATGCCTGTATCAATCGGCTCTTCTTTTGGTGTGTCGCTTGCTGTTTTTTCAATGTATTTACATTCAGGGTAGCGGTTACAACCTTTAAATTTACCGTAACGTCCAAGGCGGTAAACCATTTCACCTTCTTTACACTCAGGGCAAGTTTCGCCTGTGCCTTCAGTGGTGACATCGCTCTTTTTCACGGATTCGATTTTATCATCAACACGATCTTTAAACGGCTGCCAGAATTCTGTCATCACAGGAATCCAGTCTTTTTCCCCGCGTGAAATTTCATCCAGCGTGTTTTCTAGATTTGCCGTAAAGTCGTAATCAACATATGTATCAAAGTGCATTGTAAGGAATTTGTTCACAACCTTACCCACATCCTCAGGCATAAAGCGGCGTTTTTCCTGCTTCACGTAGCCACGGTCTTGAATAACACCAATAATGCTGGCGTAAGTAGAAGGTCGGCCAATGCTGCGCTCTTCAAGGCCCTTTACAAGGGTCGCTTCACTAAAGCGTGGTGGAGGTTCTGTAAAGTGCTGGTGCGGTTCAATTTGAGATGTTTCCATCGTTTCACCATCTTCAATCGCAGGCAGAAGCTTTTCATCGCCGTCTGATGCTTTATCATCGTCGCGGCCTTCAATGTACACTTTCATGAAACCGTCAAAGGCGACAATAGAGCCATTAGCGGCAAAGACATGCTGCTTGTCATCTGTTGTAATCATGACGCGTGTTTGGTCAAGTACAGCTTTTTCCATTTGAGAAGCCATTGTACGTTTCCAAATCAGGCTATAAAGCTTTTTGGAATCTTCTTCAGGAATTTGAAGCGTATCAGGTGTAATGCCAGGGTTGGTTGGGCGAATCGCTTCGTGGGCTTCTTGTGCGTTTTGGCTTTTGTTTTTGTACAAGTTTGGCGAAGATGGAACGTATTTATCACCATATTGTTTACCAATTTGAGCGCGAAGTCCTTGGATGGCGTCTGGCGCAAGGGCCACGCTATCCGTACGCATGTAAGTAATCAAACCTGCCTCATAAAGCTTTTGGGCTGCGCCCATGGTACGTCTAGCACCAAAGCCAAGTTTACGGCTGGCTTCCATTTGAATGGTAGATGTCATAAACGGCGCGCCTGGGCTGCGGCGTGTTTTCTTCTTTTGGATATCAGAGACGCTGTAGCTGCCAGCTTGAAGGGCCTTTAGGGCTGCCTGTGCATCTTTTTCATTGGTAATACTAAATTTTTCGAGCTTTTCACCGTTAAGGGTTACAAGCTTAGATGTGACTTTTTTCTTTTGCTCGGTTAGAAAATCAGCAGTAATGCTCCAGTATTCTTCCGCATTAAAGGCTTCAATTTCAGCTTCTCGCTCACAAATAAGACGAAGAGCAACACTCTGTACACGCCCAGCAGAGAGGCCGGGGCGTACTTTACGCCAAAGTACAGGTGAAAGATTAAAACCAACAAGATAGTCAAGGGCGCGGCGTGCTTGCTGCGCATTCACCATGCTCATATCTAGCTCGCGCGGGTTTGCAACGGCTTCTGTAATGGCAGCTTTGGTAATTTGGTTAAAAGCAACACGGTGCACTGTTTTCTCAGATAGCTTGACGCGGCGACGTTTAAGTTCCTCAAGAACGTGCCAGCTAATGGCTTCTCCTTCGCGGTCCATATCAGTTGCGAGATAGATGGTATCTGAATCTTTAGCGGCGCTCACAATATCTTTAATGTGTTTTTCGCTACCTGTGCTCACTTTATAGTTCATTGCAAAGTCTTCATCGGGGTTGACGCTGCCGTCCTTGCTCGGAAGGTCGCGAATATGCCCATAAGAGGCAAGAACTTTAAAATCTTTACCAAGGTATTTATTGATCGTCTTGGCTTTAGCAGGGGACTCTACAATTAGTAATTTCATAAATTATCCATAAATTGTTTTTAGGAAGTGTTTCGTAAAACACCATTTTACGGTGCTTCTATACAGAAAAATACGAACTTCTTTTAAGTTAAATATTTAGTACTGCTTCTTTAAGGAGCAATCCCTTTTAGAATTAGGGAGGTTAGGCTTATGTGTCAATGGGTAAAATGGGGAGAGGGGAGTTTTTTAAGCTGTTAAGATACAACTTTGCTCACTTTATTGCTGCCATGCCAAGCAATGTGTCCGTCCATATCAAGCAAGGTAAGGGTTGTTGTGAGGGTTGTGATATTTGTTTCTGTTTCCTTGCACAGCTCATCAAGAGAAGTTGGCGTGTTTGTAAGTAATGTTAAAATTTTATCTGCAAGCGGTGCTTTTGAATCAGATGTGTTTTGAGCTCTATCTTCTTCAGGCATATCAAAGAGGCTTGGCTCTTTGGGGGCATTTTCCTCTGATTTATAAACGGTAAGTACATCGCTTGCACCCTCAAGCCAGAGAGCACCTTGTTTAAGGAGGCTGTTGGGCCCAATTGCGCGTGGGTCTGTTGGGTGGCCGGGAACGGCAAATACATCTCTGCCATGTTCAAGTGCAAGCCTTGCCGTAATAAGAGATCCTGATTTAAGTGCAGATTCTGTGACGCAAAGCGCCTTGGATAAACCGCTTACAATGCGGTTTCTGCGTGGAAAGAGCGGAGCTATATGTTCGGTATGAGGTGGCATCTCGCTTATAAGAAGTCCGCCGTCTTCTAGAATTTGTTTTGCAAGGTTTGTATGTTCTGGCGGGTAAATTTTACCAAGGCCGCCAGCAAGTACAGCAATGGTTTTGCCTTGTGCGCCTATCGCGCCTTTGTGGGCGGCAGCATCTATGCCGCGGGCAAGGCCGCTTACAACGCAGAGACCTTCTCTAGCAAATGTTTTTGAAAGCTTTTCTGTAAACTTAAGGCCATTTATGGAGGCGTTTCTGGTACCAACAATGCTCACGCAAGGTTTTTTCAGGATAGATATATCGCCTTTTAAATAAAGAAGGTGTGGCGCATCTGAAATATATTTAAGCGGAGCAGGGTATTGCGGATTATCTTTAAATAGAATTTGAATGTTTTGTTGGACGCAGGCACTTAACACCTTATCAGTATCTGTTCTTGAGGCCGCAGAAATTTTTCTATTTTTAGCGCCTTGTACAGCAGCGAGTGCAGCTTGATATGAACCCAATTTTTCAAGGCCTGCATTCATGCGCATAGGCCCAATGCCATCACAAAGGGATAGCTGTAGGCATGCATACTGTTCTTTTGAAAGTTGCATTAGGCGGTGATCAATTCATATCTGTGCATGGCAAGTATCATGAGGGCGATAGCTAGTGAGATCAAGCCTGTTTCTGTTGAAACTGTGAGGGTCAGCCATATGGGAGCAAAGGCAAGCAGCGTAAGCGCCACTTGTTTAAAGAGAAAGGGCTTGTAGATAAAGGCGTAAATAAAGAGAAAAGCAGGGACAGTTGCCGTAGATGTTTGTCCGACTAAGTAGGCAAGGAGAGGGATAAGGTTTATTTGTGTTTGAAATGGCCTTGGAGATTGAATTTGGCAACCTGCAATAAACCCTATATGGCTTGCATAAATAGGCAAGATACTAAAAATAACAAGGCTATATAAGAATTGTGCGCCCATAACAATGTAAGCGCTCTTTGCTTGATGAATATTGAGCAGTGTTTGCGGCATGAGCTTAAGGGGAAGAGTACCTTTATGCTTTAAATGGGTAAGCCTGAGTGCAATAAGCCCAATAGGCAAAAGCCCCGCGGTAAACCCTAAAAATCCATATAAGCACCAAATCAGTAAACTATCCATACCTATTGTGCTACCATACTTTTTACGCGTAAAACAAGGATATATAAGATTTATGACAAAAGTAGCCCCCCTTTCTGCTGAGGAAATTCAAGAGTTTATAACGTCTCAAGAGGCATGGATATATAAAGATAATGCCTTTTATGGGGCTTTCAAATTTAAAAACTTTGTGGAAGCATTTGGTTTTATGGCGCAAGTTGCCATTGTGGCTGAGAAGCTCAACCATCACCCAGAGTGGGACAACGTGTATAACCGCGTTAACATTAAGCTGACCACCCATGATGCGGGTAATCAAATTTCAGAGCTCGACATTAAGCTCGCAAAGCGCATTATAAACCTTCGCTTTTAAGTGCAGATGTTTTGAGCTGTCTCCATACAAGCCAATTTTTCTGCGATCAATTATGTATGTGAAAAATCCTGAAACGAAAAAAAAAGGCCGCATAAAGCGGCCTTTTTCTGTAGAAATCGATTGGTGTCGAAGGTTAGGCTGCAGCGTTGCTGCGGTTTTTCCGGTAGCGTTTGACAATCCAGAAAACAGCGCCACCAACAGGACCCAGGAGCATTCCCCAGTTTGCCTTGCGACCAACTGCAAACTGCACGAAAGGAATGCACATGAAGAACAGCTGAGCAAACCACAGCATGCCCCATGCAATACCAGTCCATACGGCAGCAGGAAAGCTGAAGTGACCAACCTTGCCGGTAATCACTTGGGCTTGGCGCTCAGATGACAGTTCGGCATATTCTGCTTCGGTGACGTATTCACTCAAGCGGATGACGCTACGGTTAATACCGCCTTCCATCATCCGGTTGAACAATGGGATACGCACACCCGTAGGAATAATGACGGCTTTGTCATTATCACCGCGCGAACCTTGGCGCTTTAGCGCATCAGCGTCTGCGGCCACGGTGTTGCTGTCCGGTTTGTAAAACTGGAAAAAATCCACATTGTACAATGTTTCATTTTTCCCGCTTGACCAGGTAACAGAAATGGCAGGGTCTTCAACCAAGGTGCTATCGCCAATGATATTTTCAAGCAGATTGCAGCTGTCATTTGCTGTGGCTTCGCATGTGTTGAAGCGATACGCTTTCAGTTTTGGCGTGTTGGTGACTGCTGCCACTTCAGTGCCGGCAATCATTGTTGTTACGCTGTAGAAGGCGTGCTGCGTTACGCCAAAGAACATGCCTGCCATCAGGACGGCAGGAATGGTGACGGCCATGCTTAAAAAGCGGGCGCGTTTGAGCCATTTGCTACCTTTGGCTTTGGCATTTTCGAGAGTTTCGTTGGACATGAGAGTCCTCCAGTGTTGCGCCCTAGATTTAGGG
Source organism: Alphaproteobacteria bacterium (assembly GCA_028821995.1). Classification (GTDB taxonomy): domain Bacteria; phylum Pseudomonadota; class Alphaproteobacteria; order UBA2136; family JAPKEQ01; genus JAPKEQ01. Next base: position 5,708 of record JAPKEQ010000028.1, on the reverse strand, counting down.
CAAGGAAAAGTAAAGAGAGATCTATTGATCAGCCTATGTATAAGAACTACGTCCCCTGATGTCAAGGATTGAATACAATTTAACAAGGAAAAATGTGTTTAAAACATCTTAAATGAGAGTTGGTCGAGCGTGCCTTGTAGAATCATTGCCGCTGCAACGCTGTCTACCTGCGCTTTTACGTCCTTTTTACTGGCACGTTTTTGGCGGCCTGTACGCTGTTCAAATAGGGCGTTTTCTGCACTTTTTGTTGTGAGGCGCTCATCCCAAAGGAGGGAGGGCATTTTTAGCTCTGCCGCAAACATGTTGGCAAAGGCAATGCAGGCATCTGTTTGCGCGCTATGTGACCCATCCATAGAAAGAGGAAGCCCTATAACGGCGCCAACGATGTTGTATTCTTTAATAAGAGCTTCAAAGTGGAGCTTATCTTTACCCCATTTTTGCCTGATAAGTGTTTTGTTAGGCGTCGCAATGGTGCGTGTGCCATCTGAAATGGCAATACCTATTGTTTTTGAACCGAAATCGAGGCCGATTAAGCGACCTTTTACGGGGAGTTCTTGCGCAGTTTTTACAATCATGGTAGGACAATGACATATTTTGAAAAAATAATCTATTTGGTTGTTGTGGGCATTGGTCTATAATGTCTGCGTTATTTAATAAAGGGTGACAAGCATGTCAATTGATCTAAAAACTGTAGAAAAGCTTTCGAAATTAAGTCGTTTGTCTTTTGATGATACTGAAAAACAAAAAATTGCTGATGAGCTAACAAAGATTCTAGATTTTGTATCCCAGTTGCAGGAAGTCAATACCGACGGTGTAGAGCCGATGGCCAGTACTGTTGGTGCTGATGTAACGCCAGAGCGCGATGATGAAACACATATGGAACATGAGCGTGAAGCACTGCTATCTAATGCACCAGCAAGCGAAATGGGCTTTTATGTTGTCCCACGCGTTGTAGAATAAGAATTTTGATCAAGTAAAGAGATTTAAATATGAGTGAACTCGTAAAGCTAGGGCTTAAAGAAGCCTCTGAAAAAATTAAAAACAAAGAAATTTCTTCTGTAGAGCTAACATCAGCCCTACTTGAACGTATTGATGCCCGCAATGAAAACATCAATGCTTACGTTGAAGTTGTGCATGATAAAGCGCTTGAGATGGCCGAAGCTTCTGATAAACGCATTAAAGATGGCAATGCTCGCCTTATGGAAGGTGTTCCTCTTGGTATTAAAGACCTTTTCTGTACAGCTGGCGTTCCTACAACAGCATGTTCTAATATTCTAAAAGGTTTTACACCTGCCTATGAATCTACAGTGACAAAGAACCTGTGGAAAACCGGCGCCGTGATGCTGGGTAAAACCAACCTTGACCAATTTGCAATGGGCTCCTCAAACGAGACATCTGCTTTTGGTACGGTTAAAAACCCTTGGGATGAAGAGCGCACACCGGGTGGTTCATCAGGTGGTAGTGCTGCAGCTGTGGCTGACTACATGTGCCTTGGTGCAACGGGTACAGATACGGGTGGTTCAATCCGCCAGCCTGCTGCATTTAGTGGTATTGTAGGCCTTAAACCAACATACGGCCGTTGTTCACGTTGGGGGATTGTTGCGTTTGCATCTAGCCTAGATCAAGCAGGCCCTATGGCACGTAGCGTTGAAGATGCGGCGCTGATGTTCCGTGGTATGAGCGGTTACGATCCGCTTGATACAACAAGCGCCGACATGCCAATTGAATCTTTTGATGAAAACCTTGATGACCTTAGCCTTAAAGGCCTAAAAATTGGTTTGCCAAAAGAGTACTTTGTTGACGGTATGGATGAAGATATTAAAAAAGTAACGTATGATGCAGTGGCTCGCTTTAAAGCTGAAGGTGCTGAAATTGTTGAAATTAGCCTGCCTCATACAAAATATGCTGTGCCAGCATACTACATCGTGGCCCCTGCTGAAGCAGCTTCTAACCTCGCTCGCTATGATGGTATGCGTTACGGCCAACGTGTTGAAGGTGAAAACCTTGATGATACATACACAAAGACACGTACAGCAGGTTTTGGTGATGAAGTGAAACGTCGTATTATGATTGGTAACTACACGCTTTCTAGCGGTTACTACGATGCTTACTACTCAAAAGCGCAAAAGGTACGTGCTCTTATTGCTGATGATTTCAAAAAAGCCTTTGCAAAAGTGGATGTAATTTTAACGCCAACAGCGCCCACGCCAGCCTTTAAAACTGGTGAAAAGGTGAGTGACCCAATTCAGATGTACCTCAACGATATCTTTACGGTGGCAACATCTCTTGCTGGTCTTCCTGGAATTAGCGTGCCAAGCGGCATGGTAAATGGCATGCCCGTAGGTGTTCAGTTTATTGGTAAAGCGTTTGATGAGAAGCATCTCCTCAAAGTCGCATTCGCACATGAGCGCATGACAGGCTTTAAGCCACTAGACGTTAAATAAGAATTTTTAAAAGTTAAGTAAAAGGGTAAAAACATGGATCCCCGTTATGAAATGGTCATCGGTCTTGAAGTTCACGCGCAAGTAAACGTGAAATCAAAGCTATTTAGTGCCTCTCCAACAGATTTTGGCGCAGAGCCAAACACGCAAGCCAACGAAATTGATATGGGTATGCCTGGCGTACTTCCTGTGTTGAACCGCGACGTTGTTGATGCAGCTATCAAGCTTGGCCTTGGTATTAAAGCGCGTATTAACCGCACAAGTGTATTTTCACGTAAAAACTATTTTTACCCAGACCTTCCTAAAGGTTATCAAATTTCTCAGTTTGATTTGCCAATTGTAGAGCACGGTACGCTGACAATTGACCTTGATGATGGCAGTAGCCGAGATATTGGTGTGACGCGTATTCACATTGAAGAAGATGCTGGTAAATCTGTGCATGATTTTGGTGATGAGAAACATTCTCACGTTGATCTTAACCGCGCGGGTGTACCTCTTGTTGAAATCGTGTCTGAACCTGATATGCGCACAGCAGAAGAAGCGGGCGCTTATATGAAAAAAATGCGTGCGATTGTGCGCTTTATTGACGTGTGTGACGGGAATATGGAACAAGGTAGCATGCGCTGTGATGCCAACGTTTCTGTACGCCTTAAAGGTGTTGAAACACTTGGTACACGTTGTGAGATTAAAAACCTAAACTCTATTCGTAACGTGATGCGCGCCATTGATTTTGAAGCGAACCGTCAAATTGCTATTATTGAGCATGGCGGCGAAGTCGAGCAGCAAACACGCCTTTGGGATGCAGCGAAAAGCGAAACGCGTGCTATGCGCTCAAAAGAAGATGCGCATGATTACCGCTACTTCCCAGATCCTGACCTTTTGCCTCTTAAGCTTACAGAAGAGCGCATTGAAGCTGCAAAAGCAGCAATGCCAGAGCTTCCTGATGAAATGAAAGAGCGTTTTATCAAGGAGTATACGCTCTCTGCTTATGATGCTTCTGTACTGACGCTTTCTCGCGCAGGGGCGCATTATTTTGAAGCGCTTGTTGATGGTAAGCGTGACGCTAAAAAATGCGTAAACTGGATGACAGTGGAGCTTTTTGGTGCTCTTAATAAAGAAGGCCTTGATATTCACGATAGCCCTATTTCTCCGGATCACCTTGGTGAGCTTGTAGACCTTATTGAGGATGCAACCATTTCAGGGAAAATTGCCAAAACAGTTTTTGAAGAAATGTGGACAAGCGGTAAAGCGCCTAAAACAATTGTTGAAGAAAAAGGCCTTGTTCAAATTACAGATTCAAGCATGCTTGAAGGTATTGTTGATAAACTAATTGAAGGTAACCCTGAAAATAGTGAGCTGTTTAGAAGTGGTAACGACCGAATTCTTGGCTGGTTTGTTGGTCAGGTGATGAAGGAAACACAAGGAAAAGCAAACCCGCAGATGGTGAATGAAATTCTCCGCGGACGCTTGCGCCCTTAAAAAATACTGACTCATTTCTGCAAATGTATGATGGATTGTGATGCTCGGTTTGTGTATTTTTAAATACATTGCGCCTAGGTTTCTCGCCCCTTAAACATTTTCCAAGCTGATTCAGCAAGTTTTATCTGCTAAATGGCGCAGGGCAAATTTAGCCCTTGGCCAAAAAAAGAAAACCGCCCCTTGGGCGGTTTTCTTTTTATTTTATTATTAGTACTTTACGCCGCAACCGTATGGCTTAGACGTTGCTGTGGCAATAGAAGTGCCAGCGCGCAGTGCTTTAACTGCAGAGGCGACGTAGTTCTCTGCTTTTTCAATATCGCTAGAGCGATAAGATGGGATGCTATCAATTGCGCCTTCATAAACAATCTCGCCAGATTGAATGACAAACATATGCGGCGTTGTTTGTGCGCCATAAAGCTTGCCAATTTTACCATCAGGGTCACGCAAGTACGCTGTTGAACCTGTGTAGTCAGATTCAAAAAGTTTAAGGGCTTCTTCCATGTTTACATGGCCTTGCTTGCCTTCAGCGCTAGAGTTAATTGTAATCCAAACGAGGTCATCACCAGCAATGTTTTGCTTAACTTTAGCCATGTGCCCTTCATCATAAAATTTGCGCACAAATGGGCAGTGACGGTTTGTCCATTCAAGTACCACGATTTTATCTGAAAAATCTGAAAGAGATACAGGTGTGCCATTTGCATCCATAAGTGTAAAATCTGAAGCTGGGCGTGCAAAGGCAGCAGTTGATACTGCAAGAGTCCCCATAAGAAGTGTTGAAAAGAGTTTCATGTGTTTTTATTCCCTTAATTGGTTCGATAAAACTAGTAAACGCCTCTGTATAAAACTTGTCAAGCCAGATACAAAAAAGAACACCCTGCATTGCTGCAGGGTGTTCTCTGTTCGCTTTAATTTTCAGGTTTTTCAGCCTGAGGTTTCTTTTTCTTGCGGCGCGTTTGGGAGCTGCAAGGCAGGTCAAAGCCTGTCTCACCTTCAATGAAGACGCGGACGCTTGTGACGAAATCTCCTGTGAAGGTGATTTCCACCGTATCATTGGTGGAGCCGTCTTCATTTTTTCCGCGCCCTTCATTGAGAGCTTTGAGCGCCTCTTTTGGCATTCCTTGGGGAAGCCGAAATTCAGCGACATAAAGCTGGCCGAGGGGGTTTTCCCAGATGCCCCCATTCTTCTTGGTGCGGAAAAATGGAATTTTTCCTTCTACGCCTTCGAAAGCGCTTTGGTGGACAGCCACCTGAAAAAAGCCTTTATAGCCTTTTCTATCTGGGTTGCGTGAGCGAGCCACGCGGCCATGGACGATGATGGTGGGGAAAGTTTTCTTTTGAGCAGCCATTTGGAATCTCCTTGAAAAGTGCCACGATGTGGCAGGCTGTGAATGAGCGAGAGCTCATATAAGAAACGGAAGCGGGAAACATGCTCCCTGATGGGTTTGGTAAATAGAGTATGGGGTGGATGCTAGCTCTTTTCAAGGGATGTTCTATGACTTTTGTGATAGGGTAAAAAAATGGCTGATGATGAGGACAAGAGTTCCAAGACCGAGGAGGCCTCGCCCCGAAAACTGCAAAGGTTGAAGGATGAGGGCCAGATGCCAAAGTCTAGAGAAGTAAATAACTTTGCGATGATGCTCGCGATGCTTATTGTGCTGTTTCTTACTTTTCCGCTCGCTATGAGCGGCCTGCTTGAATTTACAGGCTCAATCCTTTCACAAGCAGGTACGCAGCGCGCAGAAACGGGGCCTGATGCTGCTTTTGCTCTTGAACAAGGGCTTTTAAATG
>JAPKEQ010000110.1 GCA_028821995.1 Alphaproteobacteria bacterium | reverse complement strand
AGCCAAAGCTGATGAAGCACACAGCATTTATGGCAGAGAGGATAGAAAAAACGAGCGGGATTTGTGCCATCAACAAAATGCTAGCCAGCATAACTGCAATGAGGTGTTTGATAAGAGATATTTGCTTTTTATCCATCACAGCATCTTAAAAGAGAGTTTGTTTTTCTGCAATACAATATCTGCGCGCCCTATAGGGAGTGGGAAGAGCCGGCTACCATGCCCAAAAGGTGCATTTATATAAACTGCGCAGGGCACATCTTGCATATGTTCTTCCAGAATACTCTTCAGGTCTTTTGCAAATGGTCTGCCTTTATGTTCTGTATCTTTTATGTTTGTAAATTCACCCAAAATAACAGCACTTACTTTATTAAAAACGCCTTGGTTTTTAAGGTGTAGCAGCATGCGGTCAACATTGCGAAGCTCTTCACCATCATCTTCCAAAATAAGAACAGCGCCTTTTAATTTGGGCTGGTACTTGGTGTGCATGATATTGCTGAATAAACAAAGGTTTCCGCCAATAATATGTGAGGTTTTTGTGCCTGTTTGCCCTGCAAAGTATTCTATAGGAAGCTCCCCTGTAAGGGTGCCTTCCTTTAAAAAAGCTGCAAAAGTATGAAGGTCTTTTTCATCTAAGCCATCTGCAAAACTAGAAAGTGATGGCCCATAAATGTTGCACATATCGCTTTGTGAAAACGTGCTATTGAGAATTGCGGTTGTATCGCTAAAACCAATAAGCGTTTTTGGGTTATTTTTAATGACTTCATAATCTAACTTGTCCATAAGATGAAGTGCGCGGTGTCCGCCAGCTGCAGCCATAATAATATCCACTTCAGGGTCTATGTAAAGATCCATGAGTGCTTGTGCGCGCTGTGCATGTGTGCCTGCGCATTGGAAGTGCCGTTCTTCTACTTGTGGGTGGATTTTAACCTGTGCGCCAAGCTCTTTTAGCACGTTTATGCCTTGTTCAAAGCGTTCAGGGTCAACCCAGTTAGATGGCGCGCATATACCAATTGTTTTCATAGGTTTATACGTCTTCCTTTGGGGCATATCCGCGGCGCATTGTGTTTTCTGTCACCACGCGCGCTTCTAAAAAGTTAAGCAGGTAATCTGGTCCGCCAGCTTTTGTGCCAGTACCAGAAAGCCCGCCGCCGCCAAATGGCTGTCTGCCCACAAGCGCACCTGTTGTGCCGCGGTTGATGTACAAGTTACCAACACGGAAGTTTTCACGTACATAGTCAATGGTTTTGGGGTTGCGGCTAAACAGTCCGCCTGTGAGTTTATATGGATTATCCATGGCCATCTTAACAGCTTCTTCAATGGTATCTGCTTTATAGATTGCGAGCACAGGGCCAAAGACTTCTTCTTTGGTGAGGCGGCTCTCAGCTGATAGGTCTGTGAATACTGTTGGCGGTACAAAGTGGCCGCCTTTAGGCGCATCCGCTTGTGCGAGGCGTTTACCATCCTTATCGCCAATGGCAATGTAATCCATGCACTTCTCGTAAGCTTCTTCATCAATAACGGCGCCCACATCAAATATAGGGTTGTCTGATTCACCCACACGCAGACTGGAGACCATGTCTCTTGTGCGCTGTACAAAGTTTTCGTAAGCACTACCTACCACAATAACCCGTGAACAAGCAGAGCATTTTTGCCCTTGGAAACCAAAGGCGCTATCAACCACGCCTGGTACAGCTTCATCTAGGTCTGCATCACTATCAATAATGGCCGCGTTCTTTCCGCCCATTTCAATGACACATTTTTTGGTATGGTTTTGTCCTTCTGGTGTGTTTGCTGCTTCTCTCATAATGTGAAGCCCGACATCGCGAGATCCTGTGAATGCGATATTCGCCACATCTTTATGGCTTACAAGGTGTGCGCCCACTTCTTCTCCTTTGCCAGGAATAAAGTGCAGTATGCTTTTCGGCACGCCAGCTTCATGCAGAATTTTAATAAGGGCAAGGCCGTTTGCACTTGTTTGCTCGGCGCTTTTATAAATAACAGGATTACCTGCAGCAAGAGCAGCGCTTGTCATGCCGGCGCTAATAGCAAACGGGAAGTTCCAAGGTGCAATAACAGCTGTAATACCGCGTGGCTCGTACACTGTATTGTTGGCTTCGCCCCAAACGCTGTTGGGCTGAAACTTGCTGTCGAGTGTTTCCATTTCATCCGCATAGTAGCGCATAAAATCAATGCCTTCAGCAACGTCAGCGTCTGCATGTGCCCAGTCTTTACCGGACTCAAACACTTGAAGCGCAAATAGTTCGCCCCATCGTTTTTCGCATAGGTCTGCTGCTTTTTTTAGAATTTTACTGCGGCCTTTGGCACCCAGCTTACGCCAATCTTCCATAGCCCCTTTAGAGAGGGAAATGGCAGCGTCTACATCTTTTGTTGAAGCGCAGGCAACTTCTGTTGTCATGGTATGGCTTTGCCAAGGGCACATATGACGAATCACGTTTTGGCCTTGCAGAGCTTTACCGCCAATAATGGGCTGAGCCATAATAGGGAACTGTTTTACAACGTCTTTAAGAGCACTTTCTGCTTCTGCGCGGTGATCTTCGCGTGAGAAGTCTTTAAGGGCATGGTTTATAAAGCGCGAATGGCTAACTTCAGCTGTGAGGGTTGTTGTGGCTTCAAGTTCGGGCTTTTTCATAAGCGCATCAAGCGGCGTTGCGTCATGGCCGTGCATTTTAAGGAAGGATTGGTTGGCTGTATTTTCAAGGAGGCGGCGTACAAGATAGCTCATGCCTGGAATAAATTCACCGACTGGGCAATATACCCGTGTGCGGTAGCCCATGTTGCGCATAGCGTTACGGAAAGGCTCTGCCATGCCGTAAAGACACTGGAATTCAAGATCTTCGCCTTTCAGGCCTTTTTCTTGTGCAGCGGCAATAGCAACGCTAAGGGAGCGTGCGTTATGGCTGCCAATGCAAGGGCGAAGGTGTGGGAATGCATCAATGAGCTTAACCGTTAGCTTTTCAAAGTTAGCATCTGTTTCTTCCTTATGGTCAAATACAGGACAGTCCCAGTCCATTTGCTCGGCGTAAGCTTGCTCAAAGTCCCAGTAGGCACCTTTTACAAGGCGTACGCTAAAGGGTGTTTTACGCTTTTTGGCAAGGGCAATGAGACTATTAAGAAAGTCTTCACTCTTTTTAAGGTAAGCTTGGCACACAATGCCTACATGAATGTAGTCGCGCAAATCATCTGCCATGAGTACATTATCAAACACTTCTAGTGTAACAGGAAGAAGGCTGTATTGCTCTACATCAATATGTAGGTAAACATTCTTTTCTTTTGCGTGACGAAGTAATTTACCGAATCGCTCTGTGAGAACTTCAACGCTATGGGCATGAGCTGCAGGGTCAACATGTTCATAAAGAGCACTGAGTTTAACCGATAGGTTGGCGCGCGCGATAGGACCAAGTGTATCGTGTTCTGGAAATTCTGGCGCGTCCCATGTGCTTGTGTGCGTAGCAAAAGCGTCAATAGCGTCATGGTAAGCCTGTGTAAATGTTTCTGCTTCTTCTCTAGAGATAACAGCTTCGCCAAGAATATCAATACTTCCTGCAAGGTTACGTGTGTGAAGGTCTTTTAGTGTTTTAAGGCCATCTTCAATGGTTTCTCCAGCAATGAAAGATTTAGCCATGCCTTTAATGTTTTTGCGGCCAAGAGGCGCAATAATTTTACC
>JAPKEQ010000027.1 GCA_028821995.1 Alphaproteobacteria bacterium | reverse complement strand
TGGCTGCGGGTAACGAAGGCGCTGGTAAAGATCATGCTATTGGCCTTAACATTGACCTCCCATTTGAACAAAGTGCAAACGAGTTCATTATGGATAGCCCATACCTGATTACATACCGGTACTTCTTTAACCGTAAAGTAGCATTCCTGCGTGAAGCAGATGCGATTGTACTCTTCCCTGGCGGCGTTGGCACCATGGATGAAGGCTTTGAAGCTCTCACACTTATCCAAACAGGCCGTGCCATGCCACAACCGATTGTCCTTATGGACCATGAAGGCAGTAACTACTGGGAAAAATGGATTGAGTTTGTCAAAGAAGGCTTACTTGCCAATGGAACAATCAGTCCCGAGGATTTGTATTTATTCCGTCACTTTACAGACGTAGCAGATGCAGCAGACTACATCAATAACTTCTATCGTAGATACCATTCTCTGCGCTACTACAAGGATAAGGTCATCATTCGCTTGAACTGCCCAATCCCGAAAGCACTATTGGAGGATATCCGCGAGGAGTATAAAGATTTCCTTGGAGATTATGGCCTACAAGAAGCTGCAGCTTTAGATGTTGAAGAAAATGAGCCTGATATTGCTCACCTTCCTCGCCTTGTTATGCAAGCCCAGCGTGATAAACCTGTAGATCTTTACCGGCTTATCCGCTCTCTTAACAGAGAGAACATTGAAAGCTCAACACGTAGACAGGATCGTGAGGAAGTTTTAGCTCCCGCTCCTCGTCCAAAGCGTAATAAAGTTGGTGAAAGCCACAAATAAGCTTGAACAAAACACAAAAAAGCCCGCATGTGCGGGCTTTTTTATTTCGATTTATAATGGACCTGATAGGCAGTGATCCAAACGCATAAGCTCATTGCACAAACTGTGTCTTTCTTGGCTACCTGTTTCAGTTCTGTTAAGCTCATGGAGCACTTCAGCGCGGCGTTTAGATAAAGCCCTTTTAGCCTTACGATCCTTTTTCATATCTTTTACAAATAAGTAAGCCGCCATAACTGCCAAAAATATAACAAATACAATTTGAGGGAGAAGTTCCATTTTAATCAGTCCTCTGATTTATTGAAAGAAACGCTTTCCAGCGAGCGTTAACACGCTGCTCAGCCTTTTTAGAATTTTTTAAAAAGTTGCGATAGCATTGAAATGCCCGCACAAGATTCCAAAGCATAAAGCCTGCAAACCCCCATATCAAAACCAAAGGAAAAAAGGGGTAGCCATCCACAAGCGAAAGATTTATAGCTAGAACAAAAGGCACAAGAAAAGATGCCAAGAAAAGCAAAAGCATTGTTCTCATAAGAGATACTCCATAAAAGATAAAGGGGTAGATTGAATTTGCCTCAATCTACCCTTTTGAAAATTTGCATACAAGGAAAAATCTATTTAAAAATAGATTTAAAGCTTAGCTGCTTAGATGTGAATTTTTTAGCCTATCCCTGAATTTGCTCAGTCAAATGCCCCAAATGTTCATCCACAAGCGCCATATCTTCAGCCTCAACCATCACGCGCACAAGCGGTTCTGTGCCAGATTTACGCACAAGCACGCGGCCTGAACCGCCAAGTTTTTCACTGGCTGCATCTACAACGGCTTTTGTTTTATCGCTGCCCATAAGCGCTGCAGCTTCATCAAAATTACCAAGGCGGATATTGTTCATCTTTTGCGGGAAAGCCTTAAAGGTTGAGCCAAGCACAGAGGCTCTCGCGCCTTCAGCTTTCATCACTTCTAGGAATTTTAGCCCTGCAAGCAGGCCGTCACCCGTCGTGGCGTAATCTGAAAGAATAAGGTGCCCGCTCGCTTCGCCGCCAAAATTATAACCGCCTTCTCGCATTGCTTCCATCACGTAGCGGTCTCCGACCTGCGTACGGATCAGATCTAGCCCAATGCTTTTCAAGTGTTTTTCAAGGCCCATATTGCTCATTTGCGTGGCAACAACAGCGCCCCCTTTAAGCAGACCGTGCTTATGCATATAAGAGCCAACAGCCGCCATAATTTGGTCGCCGTCAATCACCTGCCCTTTTTCATCGCAAATAATTAAACGATCTCCGTCGCCATCCAGCGCAATACCAAGATCAGCCCCATGGTCTTTAACGTAAGAGGCCATATTTTCTGGATGCAGCGCGCCGCACTCACGGTTAATGTTAAAACCATCTGGCTCTGTACCAAGGCGAATCACTTGTGCGCCCAGTTCCCAAAACAGCTTGCTCGCCACTTTGTACGTGGCGCCGTTTGCAGCATCTACAACAATACGCATGCCTGTTAGGTCAAGGTCACCGTCTACGCTATTTTTACAGAATTCCATATAACGGCCTGTCGCATCATCAATACGTACCGCCTTACCAATTTGGTCTGGCGCTGCTAGCACTGGCGGCATGTCATCAATAAGTGTTTCAAGGTCTTCCTCATTGGCATCGCTCAGCTTAAAGCCGTCAGGGCCAAAAATTTTCATACCGTTATCTTCAAACGGGTTATGAGAGGCAGAAATCATAATACCAAGGTCAGCGCGCATACTACGGGTAAGATACGCCACAGCAGGCGTTGGCATAGGGCCCACAAGCAGGCAGTTAAAGCCAACACTTGTAAAACCTGCAACCAGCGCGTACTCAAACATATAACCGCTCAGGCGCACGTCCTTACCAATCAGAACAGTCGGCTTAGGGTGGTGGCTTTTACGTTTAAAGTAATGGCCTGCCGCCTGCCCCACACGCAGCGCCAAATCAGGCGTCATAAACCCTTCATTGGCTGTGCCGCGAATGCCGTCTGTTCCAAAGTACTTACGAGACATTACTTGTCCTCACTCTTTTTCTTTGCCGCTGGCTTTTTTGCCGCGCTCTTTTTAGGAGCTACCTTTTTTACAGACTCTTTCTTGTCAGTTTCAACTTCAGCTTTTTCAGATGCTTTCTTTTTACGGGTACTTGGCGCTTTTTTAGCAATAATCTTTTTACCCGCAAACAGATCTTTCACCTGATCGCCATCTAATGTTTCGAACTCAAGCAGAGCATCAGCGAGGTCATGCAGTTTCTTCTCATGTTTTTTAAGAAGCTTCTCAGCAATCTCGTATTGCTCGTGAATAATTTTCTCAATTGTCTCATCCACTTCGCTCGCCATACGCTCGCTCATATTTTTACGGCTACCAAGGTCACGCCCCATAAATACATCAGATTCATTTTCCCCGTAGTTAATAGGGCCAAGCTTACTCATTCCCCAACTACATACCATTTTACGTGCAAGGCCAGTCGCGCGCTCAATATCGTTACTTGCACCCGTTGTAAACTGGCCAAGAATAATATCTTCCGCAATACGCCCGCCCATAAGCATGGCAATTTGGTTTTCAAGGTAAACCTTATCGTAAGTAACTTTATCTTCCGAAGGAAGGCTCATAGTTACACCAAGGGCGCGGCCGCGGGGGATAATCGTCACTTTATGAAGCGGATCTGTTGGCCCTTCAAGGTACAGACCAAGAATAGCATGGCCAGCCTCGTGGTAAGCCGTCGTTTTCTGCTGCTCTTTTGTCAGTACTGCACTACGGCGCTCAGGCCCCATCATCACTTTATCTTTAGCAGATTCAAAGTCATCCATATCAACAAGTCGCTTGTTACGACGCGCCGCCATAAGGGCCGCTTCGTTGACAAGGTTTGCAAGGTCCGCACCGCTAAAGCCTGGCGTACCACGGCCAATTACTTCTGCATCCACATCGCTTGATACAGGAACTTTCCCCATATGCACGTCAAGAATCATCGTACGGCCTTTAATATCTGGCAGAGGCACTGTCACTTGACGGTCAAAACGTCCCGGACGAAGCAGCGCAGGATCAAGTACATCAGGTCGGTTTGTTGCCGCAATAAGAATTACGCCTTCGTTTGCGCTAAAGCCGTCCATCTCAACCAGCATTTGGTTAAGAGTCTGCTCGCGTTCATCGTTACCGCCGCCCATACCGGCTCCACGATGACGTCCAACCGCATCAATTTCATCAATAAAGATAATGCAAGGTGCATTCTTTTTACCTTGCTCAAATAAATCACGCACACGTGCGGCACCCACGCCCACAAACATTTCCACAAAGTCAGAACCTGAAATCGTGAAGAATGGCACATCAGCCTCACCCGCAACAGAGCGTGCAAGAAGTGTTTTACCAGTTCCTGGAGGGCCTACAAGCAGAACACCTTTAGGGATTTTTCCGCCAAGTTTTGTGTACTTTGTCGGGTCTTTTAAAAAGTCTACAACTTCAGAAAGCTCTTGTTTAGCTTCGTCCACGCCAGCAACATCGTCAAATGTGACACGCTTATCATTTGGCGTCATCATCGTGGCACGAGATTTACCAAAGCTCATCGCTTTACCGCCGCCCTGCATTTGCTTCATAATGAAAATCCAGAAGACAATCAGTACAACAATTGGAATAGAATTAATCAAAATAGACAAAAGGATAGACGGCTGATTTGCTGTGTTATCTACAGAAATGTTAATGCCTTTCTCACGGAGCTGCTTTACAAGATCAGGGTCACGCGGCGCAATTGTTGATACATTTTCGCCTGAAGCAGAGCTTCCCACAAGAGTATCCCCTTGAATCTCTACGCTATTAATAGACCTTGACTCTACAAGCCCTAAAAATTCTGAATAACTGACTTCTGTGCCTTTGTTCATAGAACCGTTTTGAGACATGTTGAAAAGCAAGATAGCTCCAAGGACAAGCGCTGCCCATCCAAGAGCATTTTTACCGAATTGATTCAAAGATCAAACTCCTTCGTGTGTATTTTTATATATTATTATGCCCTGCATCATAGCCCCCTAGAGCTGTCGATGCAACTATTTGTCACGGCTTTTCGAGAGAAATAGCACAGCAACCGTACTGATTGGTTTCAAAGAGAATTCCACCTAAAGTACGCCTTACCGCCCCGCCAGAAAGAGCTTGAATGAGACGCTGCTTTTTCTCTGTTCTTGGCGGATAAGGCTCACCACCCCAGTTTACGCATTTATCAATGACGCGAAACTGAATCTCAAGCGGAAGCTCTAAAAATGCTGATATTTGGAAGGTTGGTGTTTGCGTCTCATGACTTACAGACGTTTTCCAGAATTGCTCAGCCCAAAGAGAGAGAGCTTCATTTGCACGCCCAACAGAGTGCGCGCTCGCCACGAGAGAATCCATATTAACAATATCATTTTCAGAACTTTGGATAAATTTCCTCATCTTAATTCTTAAAAAAGATTCATCCTCATTACTTGGATCTTCGCACCAGGAAAACTCTTTTGATTCCAGATATGTGCGCAGTTCCCCCCTCTTCGCGCCAAGCAATGGGCGTGCATAATTTAAACCATCACGCTCAAATACAGCAGCCATTGCGCTTAGCCCTTTGACCCCTGCGCCTTTATGAAGACGCATAAGGAAAGTTTCAGCCACATCCTCTTTGGTATGAGCAAGCCAAACTTCTTTAACATCAGCCTCCTCTGCCAGTTCCATAAAAACTCTATAGCGCGCAGATCGCGCCATTGCTTGCAAGTTACTTTGCTCTTTAGAGAGATGAGAAAGCGTCTTAGAGAAGAAGGCTACACCATATTGTTTACAGAGCCCTGCAACAAAAGATTCTTCATTTTTTGCCTCGTCTCTCAGGCCATGATTCACATGAAAAACCA
This sequence comes from Alphaproteobacteria bacterium, assembly GCA_028821995.1. Classification (GTDB taxonomy): domain Bacteria; phylum Pseudomonadota; class Alphaproteobacteria; order UBA2136; family JAPKEQ01; genus JAPKEQ01. The sequence goes on along the minus strand of JAPKEQ010000027.1, from coordinate 11,419 downwards.
CAAATTTCTCAACCGGTAGGATTTCATGGGCCAAGTGAAGCATAGCAGTAGAATCACCGCCGCCAGAAACAGCAAGCGCCACCTTTCCTTCAGGTGGCGCAGCCGCATGAATCATGTCTATGAGAGACTTAAAGGGCATCAAGTTCCTGTCTAGCCTCGTCAGCTTCTTCGCTGTTTGGATAGTCTTCAATCAGTTTCTGCCAAGAACCACGTGCCATATCAGCTTGCTCTAGCTGCTTAAAAGCATATCCCATTTTCAGAAGATTAGAAGGCGCTTTGCCTCCTTTAGGATCTTTTGTAAGCCCTGTAGAAAATGCAACGGCTGCCTTTTCAGGGTTATCCTTTACAAGATAAACTTCACCAAGCCAATAGAATGCTTCCCCGGCGAGCTCATGGTCTGCATAAACCTCAGAGAATTCCTTAAATGATTTGAGTGCATCGCTGTAAGATGCGCGGGTAATTGCATCATACCCCTTATCAAATAGCTTCTGCGCTGAAAGTTCTGATTTTTTAACAGGCATTTTTTCTGCTTCAATATTAGCATTTAATAGCTCTGTAATTTCATCGTTAGAGCCACCAAGTGAACCAGAAAGGCTTTTTTTAATGGCCATTTTTGTTGCAATGGCATTTTCAATGTCCTGCAAACGAAGATCATTATCCTCTGCAAGTTTTTCTAATGTCTCTGCAAGTCCCTTAACAGTATTACCAAGCTCTTCCACAGCCCCATAAACCTGACGAGATTCTTCTTCTAAAATCTGAAGGCGAGCTTCAAAGTCAGCAAGAAGCGAACCACTTGGCGCAGCGTTCTCATGAGAAGTAGTGCTTGAAAAAAGTTTTTGTTCCAGCACCATAAGGCGCTGTTCAAGACGTTCTGTTGATGCATTCTGTCCATAACTTGCAGTCGATGCAAGAAGGGCTAGGGTTAAAGCCAGAATCTTATTCTTCATATTATATGTCCTTGTATAGAGGCTATTCAATATGACGATACAAAAAAGGGCTTGATATGACAAGCCCTTTTATGAAGTCGCTTACGTATAAGCTTATTTAGCTACAAGCATAGCACGGCGGTTGCTCGCCCATGCTGCTGGCGTGTGAGATGTGTCCATTGGACGCTCTTTACCAAAGCTTACAGTGCTAAGAGATCTAGAATCTAGACCAAGACCTACAAGGTAACGCTTAACGCTGTTTGCGCGGCGCTCACCTAGAGCAAGGTTGTATTCACGCGTTCCGCGCTCATCACAGTGACCTTCAATCACAACTTGCTTAACGCCGCTCTTTTTAGCGTAATCAGCAAACATGTTTAGGTTCTTTTGAGCTTCTGAGCTAAGTACTGAAGAGTCGTAACCGAAGTTAACCATCTTGTAACCGCCCATAGCCATCATATTTTTGTGAGTATCTACAACCATTGTGTCAGCGTAATCGCCATCTTGAACAGTTGGAAGGTTTGTTGCGCTAGCGCCAATTGGCTCATCTTCTACGTTTGAGCAAGCTGAACAACCTGACAGTACAACAACTGCACCAGCCATAAGTACAAAGTTTTTAAGCATTTCTATATCTTTCTAATTACCGTTATCACCATATCTGCGAAACCATTAAGTGCCACATTACCATAAGCCTATGCATATGCAAGCCTTTTTAAAGCAGACCTACAAAGAGGATTTACTCCCCCTGCAAGACTGTAAAGCCATCTTCATCATCGAAAGTGTAGAGATTCTCTACCTTTACCCACTCAAGACCAGCCTTTTCAATTTGACCAAGAAGTGCATTCACGTCAGAGTTTTTCACACACCCCCCTGTGGCACGAAAACGGCAACGCCATAAATCGCTCACAAGCTCTGTCTCACATTTGCCAGGATAAACCTTAACCCCACGGCTAGACATTGCTGAAAATTTCATTGCATCCGTTGAAGAAGATTCAACCTTACCACCAATTTCTTCGGCATCTTGCCCGCGCCAGTCTAGGTAGACATCTACGCCGACAAGTTCTTTATGTCGCTTAGAGATCGTACGAAGGTCATGTGTTGGCATAACAAAGCCTTTTTCAGACGTTTCAACAAGAGTTAGCTCTTGTGGCTCTTTGCCAAAACGCTCAATCACAGCATCTGCAAATTCACTTGTAGATAGCGCTTTTGATTTATCTTTAGCAATATCACCTGTATGAGCGCCATCTTCCAGCGCACAAAGCCATGCATTTTCAACCTTTGCAGCAATATCACTTTGGCCAATATGGTGAAGCATCAAAATTGCACTGTTAAGAAGCCCTGATGGGTTTGCAATGCCTTGCCCCGCAATATCAGGCGCACTACCGTGCACAGCTTCAAACATGGCGCATTTTTGACCCATATTGAATGACCCAGCAAGACCAACAGACCCTGCAATTTGGCTTGCGATATCACTCACAATATCCCCGTAAAGGTTAAGCGTTACAAGAACGTCAAACTCTTCAGGTCTATCAGCTACAAGCGCCATACCAATATCTACAATAATAGAGTCTGCTTCAATTTCTGGGTAATCTGCAGCAATAAGTTTAAACACTTTATGAAAAAGACCATCAGAGATTTTCATGATGTTATCTTTAATAAGGCATGTCACCTTTTTACGGCCATGCGCACGTGCATACTCAAATGCGTAGCGAATAATCAATTCACTTCCAGAACGAGAGAGAAGCTTTACACTATGACATGTATCACGTGTTTGGCGGTATTCTACGCCAGAGTAAAGGTCTTCCTCGTTTTCACGCACAATAACCATATCGATCTCTTTGTGCTTACTGCCCACATACGGCTGGTATGTTTTAACAGGGCGCACATTTGCAAACAGGCCAAGGGATTTACGTAGCGTTACGTTTACACTTTTGTACCCACCGCCCTGAGGCGTTGTAATTGGCGCTTTAAGAAAAACTTGAGTACGTGCAATAGACTCCCACGTTTCGTCTCCAATACCGTTATTAAAACCAGAAAGAAACTTCTTCTCACCAATTGTAACATATTCAGGTGCAATACGCGCACCTGCAGCCTCAAGAATTTTCATTGTTGCTGCCATAATTTCTGGGCCGATTCCGTCCCCCTCAGCAACTGTAATTGGTACCAAATTTGACATTTATAGCCCCCCTTCATCTGGTAAGTTAAATTCCATAATTTCAAGTCCATCACGAAGCTCTTTCAAGCCCTCCCAGCTACTTGATGACCCTGACGAATCATACTGGCTTTTCATTTGGCGATAGACTTCATCTTCAACATCTTTAAGGTAAGTTTCTTCATGAGAAATGTAATTTTCTGGCACTTTTGATGTTTCAGCTTTTGCTGAATCTTCATTTATTTCAGCAGCATGCAGCAATATATTACGCAAACGTTCTTCACGATTTTGAGGCTGTGTCACCTCTAAAACAGGTTGTTGCGCCTGTGGCTCAATACGAATTGCTTCTGAACGTATCGCTGTTTCCATCACTGGCATTTCAGGCTGAATAATATCATGCATTGGTGCGCGCGATTCAATAAGCGGCTGACCGATATCATGCATAGGCGCAGGCGGTTCAATACGTGGTTGAACGATATCATGCATTGGTTTGCGCGATTCCAGAATTTGCTCTGCCAGCTCCTGTGTGCGTGGCTCTACGCCGCGCGCCATATCTCTAGACTCCATAATTTCATGCGCTTGTACAGGACGGCGAATTTTGTTAATTGCATTTGCTGTCTCTGGCGCCGCCTTAGCTGTCGTCGGCTGCGTCTCAGGAACTTTTACTTCCCCATACGGGTCATGAATTTTCTGAGAAGGTCTCTCATAAACGCCAAGCGGTTTTTTAGAAGGAATAACTGCGCCCCGGCGCTGATATTGCGGACGTGCATGAATTTCTCTTGTATCTGTAATCACAAGACGGTTAAGCCATTCGCCCCTGTCCTGCTTTTCAGAAGTCAGGACAAGGTTTAATGGACCATACATAATTTGTTTGTTTGTATGCTTAAAGAACTCACCGCGAATATGTCCTGCGGCTTCTGGCGTTGCATAGCGCAGCGCTGCAAGCAAAAACTCGTCTGCAATTCGTCTATCTTCTTTAAATGTCACACTTTCAGGTCGTTCGCGCCAAAGCACGCGAATTTGATCAACTTCTTTTTGTGTTTGGTTGACAAGCAAGGTGGATGTATTCCAAGCACCACCATGGCAACCATAGTCATACTGTACCCGAGAACCAACCTGGCCGCGGCTTTCCCATTTGCAAGGCGCATACGCACGCAAGTGCTCTACCGTTGCCCTAAAATCACCAAGGCTAATGATTTCATCATAGCCATAATGCATGTATTGAGAGCCACAGCCCGAAAGCGCTGTGCCTATAAGTCCAATCATCAAAATACGTTTTGTAACCAAAAGAGCTCTATTCTTTTTATTTTGTTGCCCAAAAGCATAAGCGAGGCCGAAGCCTCGCTCAAGTATTATTATTGTGTAAGGCATCCCTTTGCCGCATGAATTGCTGCGGTAAGGTCTCCAGATTTACCGCCAGCCATGGCCATATCTGGGCGTCCTCCGCCTTTTCCGCCAACTGTTGCAGCGGCAGCATTCACAAGATCGCCCGCTTTAAACTTTGCAGTAAGGTCTTGTGTGACCCCTGCAACAAAAGTGGATTTTCCGTCGTTTTCTGTTGCCAAAACAACCACACCGCTACCAATTTTGTTTTTAAGGTCATCCACCATTTCACGCAGCAGCGCAGGCTCAATCGCATCCAGCACAGAGCTTATAAATTTAACGCCCGCAACATCTTCCGCAGATGATGTTAGATCAGCGCCAGCATTTCCGCCGCCTTTTTTGGCATTTTTAAGGTCAGCTTCAAGCTTTTTCTTATCCGCTTGCAGGGCAGAAATACGCTCAGGAAGCTCGCCCACAGATGTTTTAAGTGAGTCTGCCATGCCTTTAAGGCTTTGCTCATATCCGCGCAGAAGGTTAAATGCCCCCTCCCCAGTTACAGCCTCAATACGGCGCACACCTGCGCTAATTGCGCTTTCAGATGTGAGCTTAAATAGACCAATATCACCTGTACGCTTTACGTGCGTTCCGCCACAAAGCTCCACAGATTCCATCAGCGCGTCATCGCCCATAAATACAACACGTACGTCGTCATCGTATTTTTCACCAAATAGAGCCATCGCGCCCATTTCAACAGCTTTATCTTTATCCATAACGCGTGTTTCTACCGGAAGGTTTGCGCGAATCATACCGTTAACGCGGTCTTCAATTTTAGTGATTTCTTCCGGCGTCATTGCTTTTGGCTGAGAAAAATCAAAACGCAGTCGATCTTCGCTTACAACAGAGCCTTTTTGGAATACGTGGTCGCCCAGCGTTTCTTGAAGCGCTTTGTGCATAAGGTGCGTAGCTGAGTGGTTGGCAACAATCGCGCCGCGGCGCTTTGCATCTACAGTCATCATCACATCAGTACCAACAGATATATCGCCAGACTCAACTGTTACATGATGAATAAACATACCATCGAGAACTTTTTGTGTATCTGTCACTTTAAGAGATCCACCCTCAAACGTCACAATACCAGTATCACCAACTTGTCCACCAGACTCAGCGTAGAACGGTGTCTGACCCACAACAAGGATCCCCTTATCGCCAGCTTTCAATGAGTCTACAGATGCATCATCTTTAACGAGCGCTGTTACTTGAGCTTCCGCTTCTGTACCAGTGTAACCAAGAAACTCAGTTGCAGGAATTTTGTCTTTCAAGTCATACCACACATCGCTAAGCGCTGTTTGACCCGTTCCGCCCATACCTGCACTACGTGCGCGCTCTTTTTGAGCTGTCATAGAACTTGCAAAACCTTCCTCGTCAACAGTAACGCCGCGAGATTTAAGCACGTCCGCCGTCAAGTCCATTGGGAAGCCATAAGTATCGTAAAGCTTAAAGGCCACTTCGCCGGCAAGCGTGTCGCCATCCTTAAGGCCGTTGCTTTCTTCATCAAGAATTTTAAGGCCTTGCGTCAGTGTTTTGCTGAAGCGATTTTCTTCAAGCTCAATCACATCTTTCGCCATTGGCGCTGCACGTTTAAGCTCTGGATAAGCCTCACCCATCACATCAACAAGAGTTGGTACAAGACTGTTAATAAACGGCTTATTCACACCAAGAAGATGTCCGTGACGCATAGCACGGCGCATAATACGACGTAGCACATACCCGCGCCCCTCATTACTTGGCATAACCCCATCCACAAGAAGGAATGTCATTGCGCGCAAGTGGTCTGCAAGCACACGAAGGCTCACATCGCTCTCAGTATTGGCGCCATAATTTACACCTGTAAGCTGACCTGCCTTACCAATAATAGATTGGAAAATATCTGTATCGTAGTTACTTTGTACGCCCTGAGCCACACACATAAGGCGTTCAAGCCCTGCGCCTGTATCAATATTTTTCATCGCAAGTGGTAATTTATCGCCATTTGGCTGAAGATCGAACTGCGTGAATACAAGGTTCCAAATTTCCATAAAACGGTCGCCGTCTTCATCTGGCGTACCAGGGCGGTCACCCGCAATATCAGAACCAAGATCATAAAAGATTTCAGTACAAGGACCGCAAGGACCAGTATCGCCCATCGTCCAGAAGTTATCTGATGTATCAATGCGGATAATGTCCTTATCTGCGATACCAATCTTCTGATTCCAGATTTTATGCGCTTCATTATCATCATGGTAGATAGTTACGCACATTTTACTAGGGTCTAATTTAAGGCGCTCTGTTAAAAGCTCCCAAGCCCAAGTAATAGATTCCTCTTTAAAGTAATCCCCAAATGAGAAATTACCGAGCATTTCAAAGAAAGTGTGGTGACGGGCTGTGTTACCTACATTTTCAAGGTCATTATGCTTACCACCGGCGCGCACGCAGCGCTGCGAGCTGGCGGCTCGTGTATATCCGCGCTTTTCGACACCAGTAAACATGTTTTTAAACTGAACCATTCCTGAGTTTGTGAACATCAGGGTTGGGTCGTTACTGGGTACAAGTGAACTACTTGGAACAACTTCATGTCCCTTTTCTTCAAAGAAGCTTAAAAACTCCCTGCGGATATCTGCACCTGTCTGCATGACCTATACTCTTTTCATTTTATAAATTTTAGTTTTATTAAAACTGCAGGAAATGAAACAGACAAAGACCTATTCAGGAACACCAAGCCAACATACGTTTTCAGCCCCATCTCCCCCAATCGGTGTCTGCGGAAGACAAAGTGTAAACGTTGTCCCTTCCCCAACAGCAGAGGAAACTTTAACATAGCCGCCCATATTCGCAACTGCTTTCTGCACAAAGGCAAGCCCCATACCACTTCCTTCACCAAATTCACTATCTCTAGACTGTAAACGTTTAAAGGGCTGGAAGATCGTATCTAAAAACTCCTCAGGAATACCAATGCCGTTATCCTTCACAGTAATCAGGTGCACGCCAACTTCTTCTGAGTGTTCAATTGTTACCTTTGGCTTTTCAGAATCATTATATTTAAGGCCATTTGTAATAAGGTTTCTCAGTACCATATCCATAAGAACCCTGTAAGACATAATCATTGGAAGCCCATTAAACTCAACCTTAGCGCCTTTATCTGCAAGGAACCTTTGAATATCAAGTTTAATATTTCCTAATAGCTCGCTTAAACACAGAGGCGTAACAGCCTCTTCCATTCGCCCAATTTTAGCGTAATCAAATAGACCTGAAAGAATACCCTCCATGCGCTTTGTCATCTGCATAATAGAGTCAAGCCTATTCATGCCCGCATCATCAATAACATCCTCGTAATCTTCTTTCATAAACTGAGAGAAGTTATAAATACCACGAAGTGGTTCACGCAGATCATGAGAGGCAACGCGTGCAAAGTTTTCAAGCTCTTCATTAGAACGCTTAAGCTCCTTGTTGTAGCGTTCCAAATTTTTTTCGTGCTCTATACGCAGACTTACATCTCTAAGAACCGCAGAATAACGTGCTTTTTCACGGCCATGATTATAAATTTCGCTCACGGTTACTTCAATAGGTATCTGGCGATTGTCTTTTCCTAAACCTTGTACACTAGTTGAGCTTCCCATTATATCTCGCTCGCTTGTTTCAAAGTAAGCATCCATACTGTCCGACAAACTCTTCGCATCTTGAGGAATGAGCATACTGCTCACATTTTTACCCACAGCTTCTGCTGCTTTATAGCCAAACATTTTTTCAGCAGCTCTATTAAAAGAATGAATTTCTCCGTAGCCATCAACCGTGATAATACCATCCTCAGCTGTATCCAAAATGGCTTGCAACTGAGCACTCATTTCAATCATTTGCGTTTCATATTGGTGACGCGCATTAATATCTTGAATTTGTGAAATAAAGAACTGAGGAGCACCATTTTCATCTCTTACAATGGCAACAGAAAGAAGCCCCCAAATCAATTCGCCACCTTTCTTTATGTAGCGTTTTTCAAGCGTATATTTATTTTTCTTCCCAAGAATACAATCTTTTACCAACTTATTATCAATTGATAAATCATCTTTATAGGTCACAGATTGAAAATCCATACCCATAAGCTCTTCTTCGCTATACCCAAGAATTTGGCAAAGGGATTTATTAACTTTTAACCAACCTCCATCAAGGTCTACAATCGCCATACCATGAGCTGCCCCCTCAAGGGCCTGCCTAAACACTTCCTGAGACCTGCTTAATTCCTTAAGTCTCTGTATTTCATTAATATAAAATGATATACGCTCCCTTAGAAGAAGGATAAATTTCAATTCCTCCTTAGAAAAATCTTTTTTTCTCTTCTCTACGGCTGAAAAGTTTAAGGTGCCATATAAAGATTCTCCGCAATAGATAGGAATACCAATATAAGCCCCCAACTTAAAAGCTTCTAAGCATGGATGATTTGCAAACATTGACTGCTCTGTATCAAACGCATGAGTAAGTCTCTCATTTGCAATTGTTACATCGCAAAATGTGTTTTTTAAAGGGAATACCGCTCCTTGAGGAATGATTTTGCTAGAAACATAAACAGCAGAGTAATCATCACGAAAAACATGGCTAATAACACCATGATCTGTACCTAAATATTCATTTCCAAGAGAGAGCATTTTTTCAATTTTTTCTGCTGTTGTCCCACTTGAAGACGTAATTTTGGCAATTTCTTCCATAACCAGAGTATATTTTTTGGTCTCCGTAATATTTCGCCCTGAACACAGAAGGTAAACCTCGCCCTCAAACTCAAAGCGAGTTTTCTGCATATCATAGTAATAATGCTCACCACTCTTTTCACTTGTGAGCTGAATGTCAGATCTTGCATGCCCTGAAATAAAAGCAGCCTGATCTTTTTTAATAAAATGCTCCTGCTCCTCTTTAGGGTAAGATTCAAACGTTGTTTGTCCGACAATCTCATCAGCAGGTGCATTATAAAGATCAAAAAATGCCTGGTTCGCATCTACAACTTTAGCATCTTTATCCTTTATAAAGATAAGATCATCAGTTGCATTTAAGACATCCTTCCAATGTGGTTTCGTTTGAATTGGTGTATTTTTTTGCATTATTACTATCGTCATATTTTGTTTTCTAGATGGGTTAGTCTATACTATTTCCATGATGATACAAAAGCACTGGAACAACAGAAAATATATTTTGATGCATGATGACCATTCTGGCGCTGCCAATTGGTCACAAAGCACCAATTTTGAACACTTATCCTTCCCTCTTTCGGGGCCAGATTTAACGCTCCTTACAGAAAGTGCCGTTCTTATTTTAGTAGAACCTGACAAAAACCATATTGAGCATATTGCAGACAGATGCCCTATGAATCCTATTTTTGTTATTGGTGAAGGCGCCCAGTATGCTCCGCACCATGTATGGGCTAAACTCCCATCAAAATTTCTTGCAGACGATGAATACCTTAACCAAGTATTTCTTCCATTTTGGCAAGATGCCATTTTACTGCCGTCAGACGATGTAGGAGCGTTTAAAAGTGCAAAATTTTAATGTATGGATTGTAGATGATAATCCCGACGACATTGAGCGTATTCTACGTATTTGTAAAAAAATAGAAAAACAGCCTGAATTTAAAACATTTGAAGATGCATATACCCTTTATGAAGGTATTCAAAATACTACCGAGCGCCCTGATCTTCTTTTATTAGATTACGACATGCCAGGCGATAATGGCGATAAAGTGCTTGAAAAACTGAAAGAGCTTGGCGAGGAATCTTTCCCTGTTGTGATGATGACAGGCCGACTTGTTGATACAACACATACTGAATGTTATAAGCTTGGCGCACGTGGCTTTGTATTTAAATCTTTTGATTATGACATTTTTAAAAAGGATGTCCTCTCTCTCTTCACATTCTGGCATTCCACACGAGAAATTTAAGAGCTTATAATATTTAAAAAGCCCGCACGTGCGGGCTTTTTAAATATTATAATAATCGTTTTAACGGCTCACAAAAAGTAAACGGAGCGCCCCCAAAAATAGGTTAGGCATTGATAGCCCTACCAAGGCTATCAAGGACAGACTCCCCCATCATCTCGCTCAATGTTGGGTGCGGCAAGCAAGCAGTCAAAAACTCTTCTTCAGTTGTCTCAAGGTGACGACCAATCACAAATGTACTAATCATTTCTGTCGCTTCTGCTCCAATAATATGCGCCCCTAGAAGCTCGCCCGTTTCCTCATCAAAAATAGTTTTTACAAGCCCTTCAGCTTCACCAATAGCAAGTGCCTTACCGTTTGCCTGATAGTTGTAGCGGCCAACTTTAACTTTATATCCAGCTTCTTTGGCTTTTTCCTCGCTATAACCAACACTACCAATTTGCGGCGTACAGTATGTACAGCCTGGAATATTTGTATAATCCATTGTATGGATATGATTTTGCCCTGCTATATGCTCGGCTGCAATAATCGCTTCATGAGAGGCAACATGAGCAAGCCATGGCGCACCCACAACATCACCAATGGCATAAATGCCAGCTTGTGTTGTACGGTAAAATTCATCAACAGTAATGTCAGCGCGCTCATTCATGCCAACGCCAATTTCTTCAAGACCAAGACCTTCAGTATTGGCCTGAACGCCAATAGCAAGCAGTACTTTTTCAAATTTTTGTTTTTTAGTCTTACCTTTAATCTCAAGTGTTGCTTCTGCATCTTTTTTAGAAACCTTGAGAGACTTCGTCATTGTATTCGTTAAAATTTCCATACCTTGGCTCTTGAGTGATTTTTCAAGGTTTTTAGAAATTTCTTTATCTTCCGCAGGCGTTACGCGATCTTGTGCTTCAACAATAGTTACGTCTGTACCAAGCGCATTATAAAAACTTGCAAACTCAACGCCAATGGCGCCCGCACCAATAACAAGTAAGCTTTTAGGTAGTTTTTCAGGAACCATCGCTTCTTTCGCTGTCCATACAGTATGGCCATCTGCTTCAAGTACGCCAGGGATTTGGCGCG
>JAPKEQ010000109.1 GCA_028821995.1 Alphaproteobacteria bacterium | reverse complement strand
CCCCCTTGTTCCGAGGGGGTTTAACGTGGTGCCGGTTGCAAGATTTGAACTCGCGACCTACTGATTACAAACCTTCTTACCTCTCCAACAAATAACACAACCAACAGCAACAATTACAAATACTTAGAGATAGCACCCAATTAACATATTGAAACTATTCTCAAATAATTCTCACAAAGAGTTATGAAGTCCCCTGCCCTGTGATTGAATGGATGTATGACGAAATTACCTAAGAAACTATCCTTGCAGCAAAGCTCTGGCAAAGAGCTCTCACTTGGCAATGAGAGAGAAAGCTCTTCTAAACGTGGATACGATAGAGCATGGCGCAAAGCACGGGAATATTTCTTAAAAAGCAATCCTTATTGCAAGCACTGCAAAGCTCAAGGCAGAACAGTTATAGCTAAGGTCGTTGACCACGTCGTGCCGCACAAGGGAAACATGTCACTATTTAGAGATAGAACCAACTGGCAGCCACTCTGCATAAGGTGCCATAACGTTAAGACAGCCAAGGAAGACGGTGGCTTTGGTCGCTCCCCTAAGGGAGGGGGGTGAAAATCACCAGAACCCTTGCGAAGCGTAGACCATTGCCCCCTTTTCGCGGGAGTTTGTCAAAATGAAAACTAAAAAGTGTCGGTAAAAATTGTTTATAGCTAAGGGAGAAGCTTGAAAATGGCTAGACCAAGAAAGACTACACAAGAGAAAAAAGACGCTGGAACCTTTAGAGAAGACCGTGCAAACGCGTTTGAACCAACCCCAGTTTCTGGTGATATAAAGCCTCCAGCCTATTTAAGCGCAGCAGAGAAGAAAGTCTTTAAAGAAATATATATAAGCCTAAAAGAATTAGGGGTGGCTTCAACCACAGATACTTTTCAAATTGAAACCTTAGCAGGCACACTTTGCCGCTACCGGGCTTATGCAAAATTCATCAGAAAAAATGGTGATACCTATGAAACGAAAACCAAAGAAGATTCCATTATGCATAGAGTGCGGCCTGAGCTGAAACTCATGAATGAAGCTAATAGGCAAATACAAACCATGCTGCAAAACCTTGGACTTTCCCCAGCTGCAAGATCTCGCGTTAATGCAAATCCGGCAGGCGAAGATGATAACTCTGCAGAAGGAATTCTGAATGGCCCAATCAGAAAGCGTTAAAGAAATTCACCCTGTTCATCAGTATGCGCAGGACGTTGTAACGGGCAAGGTTAATACGAACCGCAAAATTCGCCTTGCTTGTAAGCGCCATCTGAAAGACATGAAGCGTGCCGAAGAAGCTGGCTATTACTTTGATGAAGATGCCGCAAATCATGCCATAAATTTTTTCACATTATTCAAGCACTATAAAGGTAGCTTTGCTGGAGAGACGTTCTTTCTAGAAGACTGGCAAATGTTTGTTATTGGTAATATGTTTGGCTGGAAACTGCCAGATGGCCGCCGCCGCTTTCGCCAAGTATATATTTTCATTCCACGCAAAAATGGTAAGTCAGCACTCATTGCTATTCTTGGTTTATATCTGGCTTTCTTTGATAATGAGGCGGGCGCTGAGGTCTACTGTGCAGCCACAAAGCAAGAGCAAGCCCGCATTGTATTTGAAGATGCTGTGAATTTTTTAATTCGCTCCCACCCTGAAATTAAAAGGCGTATTAAATTTAGAGGTAAGTCTTACATCACAGAAATATACTGCGATAAAACTACTTCAAAATTTAAGCCCATTGCCTCTGACTCCAAAAAACTTGATGGCCTGAACCCTCACGCCGCTATTATTGATGAGTACCATGCCCACCAAAGCAAAGATTTATACGGTGTCCTCGATACAGCGACAGGCGCACGTGAACAACCTATGCTTATTGTGATTACAACGGCCGGGTTTAATGTGAATGGGCCATGCTATGAAATGCATAATTACGCTCTAGGTATTTTAGAGGAAACGATTTCAGATGATAGCTATTTTACTTTCATATCCTCTATTGATGACGGCGATGATATTTTTTCCCCTGAAACATGGGAGAAAGTAAACCCCAACTGGGGTGTCTCTATAAACCCTGAAAAACTTGAAGCCTCGGCCAGAAAAGCCAAACACAGCAGGAGCGAGCTTGGGGAGTTTCTGACCAAACACTTGAACGTTTGGAGCGAAGGCATGGATGGCTTCTTTGATATTGATAAATATAAATCATGCCTGATGGATGTAGACTTAGACAGCCTGCTTGGCCAGAGATGTTTTGCAGGACTTGACCTTGCGCAAAGAATTGACCTTACTGCCTTTTGCTTATACTTCCCAGACGCAAAGCCTTTCCCTGTTGCTATACCCTTCTTTTGGATACCAAGCTCTAAGCTGGAAAACTATAGAGAAATGAGCATGGTGCCTTATGAGCGCTGGGTTCATGAAGGACATATCTTTGTGACAGAGGGAGAAGTTACCAATTATGACGTTGTGAAAGACTTTATTGTTGAGTGTTCTAAGAAATTTGAGCTTGTTGATGTTGGTATTGATCCTTACAACGCCGCCCATATTACAACGCAGCTCATGGATGAAGGCATTGAAGTGACCAGGATTAAACAATCCATGCTTAATTTTACCCCTCCTATGCGTGAATTAGAGGCGGATATCATGAGTGAATCTACCCGTTTCCATAACAATCCGGTACTCACTTGGATGATTGCCAACACAATTACCGTGCAAGATGGTAATGGTAACGTGAAGCCTATGAAGAATAAAAGCCGCGATAAAATTGATGGCGTGGTTGCTCTTGCCATGGCTCGCGCTTGTGAAATTGGGCAAGAAAAAGAGACACCCAAAAAGTCCATTTATGAAACACGTGATCCTATAGTTTTGTAGCTATTTATGAAGTTGACGTGCTTGCTTTACGCTAAGTATGTAAACAAATGACTGGTGACAGAAAGCATGCTAAAGAGACATTTTCAAAAATTGCTAAAACGTAGCAAAAACACTTCCGATACCCCTGTAAATGGCAGCCAATGGATTGACATGATTGGGCTTGGTGGCAGCGTTTCAGGGAATGGAAGACGCGTGAGCACAAAAAGTGCCCTACAATACAGCCCATTCTGGGCTTGTGTGCGCGTCATTTCTAGCACAATTGCATCCATGGGTGTCAGTGTTAAACAGTATGACAATAAAAGCCAAGGTTATGCACCAGCTTTTCACCATGCTTTGCACCAAATATTTAAGAGGCAGACTAATTCTTTAGGGATGACTCCTTATAATTTCCTTATGACTATGGGAGTAAATCAGCTTGTTCACGGTAATGCCTACGCTTTAATTGTACGCGATCCCGATACAAGTGAAGTTGTTGAGTTATTACCGCTTGATGCAACAAAAGTAATGCCATTGTATGTAAACGGTGGTCAGCTTGCTTATAAGTACACCAATCAAGGTAAGACTAATTACTATTACGCAGAAGACATGCTGCACTTTAGACACTTAACTTTAAATGGTATTGAAGGGCTTTCACCTTTAATGTTTCATAAGGAAACAATAGCTCTTGGGCAAGACCTGCAAGATTTTGCAAGTTCATTCTTTGGTCGCGGTGCAATTCCATCTGGCGTACTTGAGTCTGAAAAGCCTTTACCTGTAGAAGTTCAAGAACGTCTTAAACATACATTCACCAAGACATATGCAGGGCTGGATAACAGCCACAACGCCATGCTTCTTGAAGATGGTATTACCTATAAACCTCTTACACTGAATGTGGATGAAGTGCAATTAGTGGCGGC
>JAPKEQ010000108.1 GCA_028821995.1 Alphaproteobacteria bacterium | reverse complement strand
CGACATAATAAAGCCAGTAATGGTGTTAAAGCCGCCAACAATTTGTACACGGTGCCCGCCTTCAAACTTACAAGAAAGAATAGGCTTACCTGGGTGGTATAGCTGACCTGTACGGTTGGCAAGAACGCGTGCCATATCCTCTAAGGTATCCAGAGTCATTGCAGGGTCATCATGGTAAACCCACTCCCCACGTGCTGTTTCCATAATAACCTGACCAGGCTTGTTAATAATCAGCTCTTTAAAATTCTCAATATCGTCGCGCTCCATATATTTTAGGAGAGGGATCAAATAGCGACGTGCCATAGGGTCATCGCTGTAAAGACCTACGGCTTCTTTGGGCTTTATTTCTGAGGCACGTTTTTGTTCAAGGAAATCTTTTAATTTATCATCACTGTTACCTTCAGGCGCAGATGGTTGTGCTGCTGATGGCGTTTGTGGATCCGCCATAGGAGGAGGGGATGTTGGCATTGGCGTTGTTTCAGGAATGTCCTGAGTGTTCTCTGGATTTGTATTTTGGTCCGAAGTTTCTCCGATTGGAGGAATTGGTTTGCCTGTAATGCCGCCGAAGCCGTCGTCCATAGTATCTCCCTTTATGCTTATTATTAAGCTTATACCCTAGGTTTATTATGGATTTTAGCATGAACGGAATCTGACAAATAAAAAATACCTGCAAATTTTTAAAAAATAAGTGATTAGGTGTTTCCTCTGTGGCACAATAACGTCTCAAAACAATAACAAGTAAGGAGTGGGATTTATGCCTATTCTTGGACGTCAAACTGGTGAAAAACTACCAGAAACTCTCGTTAAAAAACGTAATGTTTATATAAACCTCACGCCAGGTGAGCTCACTGAGCACGCTATTAAGGCGGGCACAGCAATGCTTTCTAAAAATGGCGCTTTAGTTGTAGAAACTGGGGAGCATACAGGCCGTAGCGCTGATGCCAAATTCATTGTGAAAGACCAAATGACGCAAGAGACTGTTGATTGGGGCAAGGTTAACCAACCTATGACATCGCAGCATGCAGACGCACTTTTTACTGACGTTATATCTTCTTATAAGGGGCAATCTCTTTACGTTCAGGATTCTTACGCAGGAGCAGATGCTGACTATAGCATTGGTGTTCGTACAATTAGCCCTTCTGCATGGCACTCTCTTTTTGCACAGAATATGTTTATTGATTTAAAAAAATCTGAGTATGAAGGTTTTGCATCTGATTTTACGATTTATCATGCGCCAGAATTTACGGCAACGCCTAAAAAACATGGTACCAATTCAGGGACGTTTATTGTGATTGATTTTACCAATAAACGCATTCTTATTGGCGGTACAAGTTACGCTGGTGAAATTAAAAAATCTATCTTTACAGTCCTTAATTACATGCTGCCAGAGCAAGGTGTTTTCCCTATGCATTGTAGTGCAAATGTAGATGAAAACGGCGATGCTGCTGTTTTCTTTGGTCTATCCGGTACAGGAAAAACAACCCTTTCAGCAGATAGCTCTCGCACACTTATAGGAGATGATGAGCATGGTTGGAGCTCTCGTGGTCTCTTTAATTTTGAAGGTGGCTGCTACGCAAAAACAATTCGTCTTAATCCTAAAGCTGAGCCAGAAATTTACGAAACAACGCAGCGCTTTGGGACAATCCTTGAAAATGTGATTATGGACGATGTAACGCGTGCGCTTGATCTTGATGATGCGAGCCTAACGGAAAATACACGTGCATCATACCCACTTACTTTAATCCCTAATGCAAGCGCAACAGGTACAGGTCCGACACCTAAAGATATTGTGATGCTTACCGCTGATGCCTTTGGTGTTTTGCCTCCAATTAGCAGGCTTGATACAACGCAAGCGCTTTATCATTTTCTTTCTGGCTACACAGCTAAAATTGCAGGAACTGAAAAAGGTCTTGGCGATGAGCCTGTGGCTGCGTTTTCTGCGTGTTTTGGCGCGCCGTTTATGCCGAGGCACCCCGTTGAATACGCTAAAATTATGGCAGAAAAGCTTGAAGAAACAGGCGCGCGTTGCTGGCTTGTGAATACAGGCTGGACGGGCGGTGCTTATGGTACGGGCGAACGTATGCCAATTGCTTATACACGCGCAATGCTCAGAGCTGCTTTAAATGGCGAACTTGAAACAGCGTGTTATACAACGCATCCTGTCTTTGGCCTTTCTATGCCAACAACATGCCCTCATGTGCCAAGTCATGTGTTGAACCCTATGAATACATGGGATGATAAAGTTGCTTATATGGCTGCTGCGCAAAAATTACAAAGCATGTTTGAGGAAAACTTTAAGCAGTTTGAAGCGAAGTTCCAAGAACTAATGCTGACACCGCTTGTAAGGGCTGCTTAAATTTATTACACTTGTATACGGTAACAATTGAATATGAAAGACGAGAAATGACTTTATTTGTTTCAAACGTAGCAGCTGTTCTATTTTTAGTGGCGACTAGCTTTATTGTATTTAGCTGCGCAGATGACTTTGAAAAACATACTAAAGGCAGCGTGCAGGTTACTCTATAAAAGCATAAAATTGCTTAAAAATTGTGCAAATCAGAAGGCGCTGATTATTTTTTGCTATTTCTGAAACAATTGCAATTGACAAGCACCTCAGGGATGGTTAAATTGCACCTCGTTAAAGGCTCCTCAGTGGTGAGATGGCCGAGTGGTTAAAGGCAGCAGACTGTAAATCTGCCCGCGTTAGCGTACGTAGGTTCGAATCCTACTCTCACCACCATTATTTTAAAAACTCACCCCTTGTGGGTGTTTTTTTATGCCTAAAATCCCCCAGTTCAGCCACCATTTTTACTTCCCCCTAAGCACTGTTAGAGTGTTCTTTTTCTGAAAATCTCTCTCAATTCTCACATTCTCTCACCGCGAACAAGTACCTTTTAGAGTTTTAGTGGTCAAAGAAAAGCCTTGTTTTCTCACGTTTCTTAAATTTGTATTTCGCATTGTTTTAATGGGGATAGCGACCTTGTTTCTAACTTTTTTATATGCCTCGTCGTCGTTTTGTATCTGAAAACTGTACCAGCCTAGTAGGAAGAAAAATGAGGAATATATTAAATGTTAACAAACACTAAAAACCCTACTGAGATGACTGGTGATGAACGATTACAAGAGGTCGCCGCCATTCTGGCTCGGGCTATTTCACGCACATTAGAGAATAAGCAAAAAGAGAGAGGTTTGACTGGACTTCACTCCCTTTCGAAGCGTTCATGTGATGAGAGAAAAACCTCTCACCGTAAACAAACAAGAAAGGCCAAGTAGATGAAAATAAATATGTTAACGGAATGCGCTGCACTGGACGCAATGACCATTACGGAGCTTTTGAAAGAATGGCCACGCTATTTTGATGTGCCACCCAAAAGTAGGTCAAACAAGAAGTATTTAATGAGCGAGATGCTTTATCGTATTCAAGAAATGACGTATGGCGGATTGAGTAAAAAGACAATTGATCGCTTAGAAGCTCTTGCCGAAAGCAAGCTCATAAGCCAACGTAAATATGATGATAGTCGCCTTGCTGTTGGTACGCGCTTAGTACGTGAAGTTAAAGGTGTAGAACACCAAGTCACGGTACTTGAAGAAGGTTACGAATATAATGGCACAAAATACAAAAGCCTCTCAGGTGTAGCGTTTGTTATTACGGGTACCAGGTGGAACGGAAATGCTTTTTTTGGCCTTACTAAAAATAAGCCTCGTCCGTACCAAAAATCTAAGAGGCTTGGGCGATGAGTGAGAAGAAAATACTGCGT
>JAPKEQ010000026.1 GCA_028821995.1 Alphaproteobacteria bacterium | reverse complement strand
CGTACATGTAAGTACGAGTATTGGTGCAAGTATTTACCCTGATGATGGTAGCAGCACAACGGATATTATTAAGAAATCTGACCAAGCGATGTATCATGCAAAGAATACAGGTAAAAACAGATTTGTTTACTTTAGAGACGCTGAAGCGGAGCAAGGTGAAGTTACTGATATTACACCAGTAGATGACCTTGCGAGCGATCTTAAAACGGCTATTCAAAAGAATGAGCTTCATGTGCTTTATCAACCTGTCCATCAAATTGAGACAAATAAAGTTATTGGTTTTGAGGCAATGCTACGTTGGAAACATCCACGAAAAGGGCTGATGAAGCCCGAGCAATTTATGAGCTATGCTGAAGATACAAACCTTATTTTACCTCTTGGTGAGTGGACCCTTAAGGATGTATTAGAAGCTCAAAAATCGCTTTCTACTCAGTGCGGATACCCTGTAACAATTTGGATGAATGTTTCAGAGCAGCAGCTTCTTGATCCTAATGTGCTGCGTAGGTTTGATCGCGTTATTGAAGAATCTAAAGTGCCTAAAAAGTATATTGCTTTTGATATACCAGAAAGTATTTTTATCAATCAGTTAGAGCTTGCAATTAAGCCATTAAACTATTTGCTTAAACAGGGGCACTCCGTTGCTGTTGATAACTTTGGCGTGGGAGAGAAACCCCTAGGAAACCTAAAAGATTTGCCCGTGGATACGCTAAAAATACACCCAACGTTTATTCAGCGCCTTGAACGCAGTGAAAAAGATCGTAAAATTGTACAGACTATTATGAAAATTACACAAGATCTTCGCTTTAAAGCTGTTGCTGTGGGTGTTGAAAATGAACAGCAAAAAGCCTTTCTTCACCAATGTGGGTGTACGGTTATGCAAGGAAATCTTCTTTCAGAACCATTACCAAAAGAGAAAATATAAAAATAATTCACGTAAGGGGGGTTGAAATAAATTTCCCAGAGCCAATACCAACTTTGTCGCCAGAGAATACACAAGGGAAGGCTTGACAATTTGGATTAAAAAACGTAATATAGTATACATAGTAAGTGTTAAGGAGAGAGCGCAATGACAACAAAAACATTTGATGAAAAAAGAGCAGTTCTAATGGGATCTGTTGTTTGTCCAGAAGCTGCAAAAACAGCTGGTAGCAAGGATGGTCATGTTGCTGTTGAATTTCTTCCGGCAGAGCGTATGACACGCACTTTCCAGAGCCATAAAAAATCACTTCTTAAAAACCTTGGGTGTGTGGAATCCAACCCACAAACACAGGGCCTCCAATAAAATTTTATTTACGACGTTAGATAAAAGGGGCCGTCGGGCCCCTTTATTTTTTTATAAAAAGTGCTTGTCAAGATGTGTACAATCTGTTTAATTGTATAATATTACTTATAAACAAGCCATATAACGCTAAAATAGGTTTATAAGATTTGCCCAAGATTTCCAAAACCAGTATTGAAGATGTAAAAGCAAGAACATCTCTTGTAGATGTTTTTCGTCAATTTACACCTTCTCTTAAGCGTAAAGGCAAGGGCTGGTGGGCATGCTGTCCGTTCCATAATGAAAAAACACCTTCACTCCATATTGTAGAAGATAAAGGCTACTATCACTGTTTCGGTTGCGGGGCACATGGTGGGGCTATTGACCTTGTGCAACATATGCGCGGCGGAAACTTTGTAGAGGCTGTTGAATATCTTTCAGAATTTTCAGGCGTAACGCTTCAGTATGAGGCCAGCACAACGCCTCCTGAAGTGAAGGATAAGTATCAAAAGGGCTATAAGGCTCTCGAAAAAGCGAAAAAGCTTTTCATAAGTCAGCTAAACGGAAAATCTCTTGAGTATTGTGATGGTAGAGGCCTTACAGCAGAAACAATCCAAGAATTTGGGATGGGTTTTGCAAAAGATAGCTGGGACGCTACCTTAAATGAACTGGTGAGTGACACTGTTGATCTTGATGCTCTCTTAGATACAGGTATTATTGGACGAGCTGAAAGCGGTAAGCATTATGATAGATTTCGTGGGCGTCTCATGTTTCCGATTGAAAATGAGCGCGGGCAAACCGTTGGCTTTGGTGGGCGCATTTTAGAAAAGAGTGAAAATGGGGCAAAGTACCTCAACTCACCAGAAACAGATTTTTTCCATAAGAGCAAAATGCTGTATAACCTGGGCCGTGCGCGTGAACATGTAAGAACGCAAGGCTATATGTTGGTGGTTGAAGGTTATATGGATGCGATTGCACTTTGGCAGGCCGGTATTAAAACAGCTGTTGCCCCAATGGGAACAGCACTAACTGAAGATCAGACCCAACTTTTATGGCGCTACACAGATACGCCGTATGTTTGCCTTGATGGAGACGAAGCTGGCCAGCGCGCAGCGCATAGAAGCGCTCTTATGGTTCTTCCGCACCTTAAACCAGGTAAAACGCTTAAATTTGTAACGATGCCAGAAGGTCATGACCCTGATAGCTACGTAGCAGAGCAGGGGGCGCATGCCTTTAAAAGCTTGATTAAAGCCTCAAGCACGCTTGATGATGTGATTTGGAAAGCTATGTCAGCAGATGCTGACTTTTCGGCACCAGATACAAGGGCGCGCATTGAAGGAGAAATTGGTATAACCTGTGCCTCTATTACAGATGAAACCGTGAAAAAGCATTATACTAGCGCGCTTAAAAGTAAGCTTTGGGATGCTGTAAGAGGCGGGGCCTTACAAGGTAATAAATTGCGTGCGCCATCAAATTTAAAGGGTGCGCCTGCTCAAATTAGAGATGTGGATATTGCCTTGTGTTCACTTCTATTCCAAGAGCCAATATTATTTGAAAAATTTTCTGATGAAATCGCAAGTTTAGAATTTAAAAATCAGGCGTTTAATCAGTTAGTTGGATATGGTCTTCAATTTTTAGGAAAAGGGACCCTTGACAAGCCTTCCTTTGATACCTATCTGACATCTATCGGCGCTTACGACCAGCTTCAAGGTCTTTTAAGATCCGATATTATATCTCAGATGGATTCTGGCGCACGTATTGCATATTGGCGCCGTCTCGTAAATGAGAAGCGTGCAAAAGCAAGCGAGCTTATGCCAAAAGGCTCTATTGCAGACATGGTATCGGAAGGTACAGATATGTCGGCATGGGAGGAAATGAAGGGCAGGCTCTTGGCACAAAAGCAAAAAGATGCCGAATAAAAGAGCTAAAAACTAAAGTTTATTATAACGATAAAAACCAAAACGCAGGAGGAAACCGAATGAGTAAAGATACAACATCGGTAGAAGAGAAAACAAAAGCAGCAGGCGCACCAGAAAATACTGGTGGTACTGAAGCTGTGCGTGGATCAAACCGCTTTGAAATGGAAGCGCAAGATGATGGCGTTGTTGCAGAAGATGATGATGAATATGAAGATGTTTCTGGTGTAGTAGACACAGGTGTATCTAAGCGCTCATCTGCTGTAGAAGATGAAAGCGATATCTCTACATTTGATGCACACCCAGGATTTTTTGGTGCAACAACAGCCATTGCAAAATCAACAAACCGTGATGTTTCTAGCCGTTCAGGCAGTAGCGAAGATTACGGCCGTACGGATGATCCTGTACGTATGTACTTGCGTGAAATGGGTAACGTTGACCTACTTACACGTGAAGGCGAAATTGAGCTTGCTAAGCGTATCGAAGCTGGAAAAATGGAAATGGAAGATGGGCTTTTCACTTGCCCTGCATCTTACGCATACCTATTAGACCTGATGAATGAAGTACAGATGGGCGATCGTTTCCTGCGCGATGTTGTTGATCTGAATGCTGCCATGGGTTCTTCTGACGCTGATGACGCTGATCTTGATTCTGTAGAAGATGAAGATGAAGAAGCTGGTGAAGTAAAAGAAGCAGCTCCAGCTGAAAAATCTGAAGAAGGTGTTGAAGCAAAAGATGCTGAAAGTACTGATGAAGATTCAGAGGAAGATGAGGAAGACGAAGAAGAGGCTGAAGTTCTCTCTCTTAGCGCGATGGAAGAAACTCTTATGCCGCGCATGACTGAAATCTTCACTGAAGTTGCTGGACACTACGGCAACATTGTTGAGCTTAATGCAAAACGCCTTGGCCTTGATGAGTCGGATAAGCAGTTTAAAGTTCTTACAGGTCAGTTGATTACACATATCACTGAAATGAAAGAACTGATGAAAGAAGTGCCTTTAACTGTTGGTAAAATTGAAGACCTAACAGCGATGCTTTATGATACATCTCGTGGTATTACGCGCATTGAAGGTGGCATGGTGAAGTTTGCAGCAGGTAAAGGTGTTGATAGAACAACTTTCCTACGTGCTTACATTGGTAATGAAGAAGGTAAGCCTTTTGAAAAAATTTCAAAAGACTACAAAGAATTCTTTGCCGAGCATGGCGCAGCTGTAGAAGAACAACGTGCAGAAGTGCTAGCAACATCTCATGGCCTCGGGCTTAAAGTAGATGAATTCAAGCAACTTGTTGCTCGTGTACGTAAAGGTGAGCGCGAAGCACGTATTGCGAAAAAAGAAATGATTGAGGCGAACCTTCGTCTGGTAATTTCTATCGCGAAGAAATACGTAAACCGTGGTTTGCAGTTCTTGGATCTGATTCAAGAAGGAAACATTGGCCTTATGAAAGCGGTAGATAAGTTTGAATACCGCCGTGGGTACAAGTTCTCGACCTACGCAACCTGGTGGATTCGTCAGGCGATTACTCGTTCTATCGCTGACCAAGCCCGCACGATTCGTATTCCGGTGCACATGATTGAGACAATCAACAAACTCAGTCGTACGCAACGTGAAATGATGGCTGAACTTGGACGCGAACCAACACCAGAAGAGCTATCTGTTGTGATGCAGATGCCTGTGGAGAAGGTGCGTAAGGTTCAGAAAATTGCAAAAGAACCGATCTCACTTGAAACGCCAGTTGGTGATGAAGATGATTCAACACTTGGAGATTTCATTGAAGATACAAATGCGGTTCTGCCAATTGACGCAGCTGTACAGAAGAACTTGCGTGACTCAACAACGCAGATTCTAGCAACCCTTACACCACGTGAGGAACGCGTGCTACGTATGCGCTTCGGGATTGGTATGTCAACAGACCATACACTTGAAGAAGTTGGCCAGCAGTTTAGCGTCACGCGTGAGCGTATTCGCCAAATTGAAGCGAAAGCACTGAAAAAACTACGTCACCCATCTCGTGCAAGATCGATGAAATCTTACTCGGAAACGGATGATTAAGCAGACCTGATAAAAAAGCTCCCATTTTGGGAGCTTTTTTTATGCTTAAACCTTGTAAAGGGGCGTACTTTACCCTATATGAAAAGCATTACGTAACTTAACCTGAGTAAAATCAGGCTTCTCTTTTCTCTTTTTATCCTTGGAGGATATATCAATGAAACTTTCGCGATATCAAATCGCAGCGCTGATGATTATGGCTTCAATTGCCTTGATTACTGTCTACATGGGCGGTTTTCTTGCTGAAGTCATTGTTCTTGGGTTTCTTGCAAAAATTGCCTCAGGCATTTGCACGAAGCTTGCAGACGGTGTTGCTGTTGGCGGTTTCCGCTTGGGGACTCTTTCTTTAAAGGTTCCTTTCTTTAGCCTTCCTTACATGCTCACACTCTTCCGCATTCCGTTTACTGACGTAAACGTGAAAATGCCCTGGGTGTTCAAGCGCTGTGAGATCAATATTCCGTTCACTTGGGTCAAGGTTCCACACCTGTTCACAGTTCGGATGAACATGGGTCTTTCGGCTCCCATTCTCACCATTCTAATCCCTTTGCTGATTGTGGCAGGGATGGGAACTTATATGGTAACAGTTGTATCCAAACTGGAAACACTGTTTGGTGGATTTTCGGAAGAAGCTCTTCGCCCCATGTCACAGTCTATCGTGTCATGGTATGAAAGTACTTTCTCTGGAACACCGCTTGAGCGAATTGATGGGAATATGATCGCAAACTTCTTGGTGGGCGTGCCTACCTGGGTAAGTGAAAATCTTCTTGCTTATGCCAATAAAGCGCTAAGCTTTGCGCCCAAAGTTGTGCATGCATTTATCTTCTTGATTATGTGGTGGATTGCAACCATTGAATGGAAGAAGTATGTCGCGCCCTTCATGGTAGAAGTTCTGCACCTGGTTACGCCTGCGCGTTTTCAGGATCCGATTGACCGTGTTTTGGCGGGTATGGATGATGCTTTGACCAACCTGCTTTTGGGTTGGGTTCGTATCGGTATTACTCTGGCCTTCATTATTATGTTTGTCTTGCTGTTTGCAGGATTTAGCTTGGTAATGGCAGTGTTCCTTGGTTTGGTTGCTGGCTTTTTGTCGGTTGTGCCGTTTATTGGCTCGTGGATTGCGCTGATTGTTACGCTTGTAGTGACCTTTGCAACGTTCCTTAATACCACTGTTTTCCCGTACATTGTTGTGCTGGTTGGTGTTGGTGCTGTGAACTTTGTTTTGGAATCCAAGATTCTAACCCCAAAATATGTTGGCGACAGCCTTCGTATTTGGAAGATTGGTGTGATTCTGGCTGTGATTGCTGGTGGTAAGCTGCTTGGCTCCATGGGCTTTATTGCGGCTCTTCCAATTGTCTGTGTGGTGAAACCGCTGGCACTGGAAGGCATTTTGCAGTTGTATCTGCATAAGCTGTACGTTGGTGATTTGTCTGGAATGAAGTTCTTCCAGTCGATGCTGAAGCGTCACCGCCATGTGTACACGTCTCGCGCTGCTGCCGCTCTGGCACGCCGTCGTGAGATGCTGAAACAACAAGCGCCTTGTGCTGAAAAGCGCATGCGCCGCGTTGGTAAGCTGCTTCGGAATACTGAACATGTTGATGCGGAGCAGGTTAATACGCCTGTAACCTAAAACTCGATAAACTGAAACAGTCCCCTTATGGGGGCTGTTTCTTTTTGTCTCTAAGTTATAAAAACAGCCGCGACTTTTTCCTGAAATATGGTATGATACGCGCGTAATTTAAATAAGAATAAAGGGAATGTTCTCATGAAAGCCCTCGTTGCGATTAAGCACAGCATTAATGCCTATGTAAAACCTACCGTTAAAACGGATGGTAGTGGGGTTGATCTCTCAACTGTTAAAATGTCAATGAACCCCTTCGATGAAATTGCTGTAGAAGAGGCAGTGCGCCTTAAAGAGGCTGGTAAAATTTCTGAGATTATTGTGGTGTCTATCGGCAAAGCAAATGTGACGGAAAGTCTTCGTAAAGCTCTTGGTATGGGTGCGGATCGTGGTATTCATGTGCTTACAGATGAGGACATGTATCCTCTTGCTGTGGCGCGTATTCTTAAAGTTCTTCTTGAGAAAGAAGGCGCAAATATTGTGCTTATGGGTAAGCAATCAATCGATGGTGATAATAATCAGGCCTCTCAAATGCTATCTGGCATGATGGGCTGGTCGCAAGCTATGTTTGCTTCAAAAGTTGAGATTGATGATGGAAAAGCAGAGGTCACGCGCGAAGTTGATGGCGGCCTTGAAACGATTTCAGTTAAACTGCCAACAGTTATTTCAACAGATTTACGTCTTAATGAGCCACGTAATGTGACGCTTCCCAACCTGATGAAGGCCAAGCAAAAGCCTATTGAAGAGGTGGCGCTTATAGACCTTAATGTGGGTACGCAATCAAAAGTCTCAGTGCTTAAGGTAGAAGAGCCTGTAGCACGCACTGGCGGAATTAAAGTGGATAATGTAGCGGAGCTGGTTCAAAAACTTAAAGAAGAAGCGAGGGTAATTTAATGTCTGTACTCGTTATTGCAGAGCACACAGGTACTGCACTTAAAACAACAACCCATACAACAATCGATGCGGCGAGCCACCTTGGCCCTGTAACAGTGCTTGTTATGGGGGGCGTTGCTGTAACGCCTGCTGAAGAAGCTGCAAGGCTTGAGCATGTAACAGAGGTTTTGCTTGTTGAAGCGCCGCACTTGGAGCATATGCTTGCTGAAGAATGTGCAGAGCAGGTTGTTGGCCTTGCTGATAAGTATAGAGATATCCTATTTCCTGCAACCACTTTTGGTAAAAATGTTATGGGGCGAGTTGCTGGAATTTTAGAAAGTTCAGCTGTATCTGATGTTATTGAAATTATTGATAATAAAACTTTTAAACATCCTACATATGCAGGTAATGCCATTGCCACAGTACAAACAACTGAAAAAAAGCTTATTGCAACGATTCGTCCAACAGCTTTTAACGTTGTTGGTGAGAGCGGTAGAGAAACAAAAGTAACGGTTATTGGCGCAAAGCCATCACTTGGACTAAGTACTTTTGTGAGAGAAGAGTTATCAGATAGCTCCAAACCTCAGCTAGGAAGTGCTAAAATTGTTGTTTCTGGAGGGCGCGGACTTAAAGAAGCCGATAACTTCAGCATGTTAGAAGAGCTTGCAGGAAAGCTTGGCGGAGGTGCTATTGGTGCCACGCGCGCAGCAGTGGATCTGGGGTGGGTGCCAAATGATTACCAGGTTGGCCAAACTGGTAAAGTTGTCGCGCCAGATATTTACTTTGCTGTGGGTATTTCAGGTGCAATTCAGCACCTTGCAGGCATGAAGGACTCAAAAGTAATTGTTGCTATTAATAAAGATGAGAATGCACCAATTTTTGATGTGGCAACTTATGGACTTGTTGCAGACCTTTTTGAGGCGATTCCTGAACTCATTAAGGAGCTATCTTAACCCATGAGAGACACAGCATTTCGTACTGATAGAGAGTTTATGCCATATGACGTTGTTGTGGTGGGCGCAGGCCCTTCCGGGCTTTCATTTTCTATTAAAATGAAGCAGTTAAACCCTGAACTTAATGTATGCATTTTGGAAAAAGGTAGCGAAGTTGGCGCACATTTACTTTCTGGTGCTGTGTTTGAACCACGCGCTTTAAATGAGCTTATTCCTGATTGGAAAGAAAAGGACGCACCGCTCAAAGTTAAAGTAAAAAGCGATGCTTTTTACTTTATGACGCACAAGCGTGCGCTGAGGCTTCCTACTCCGCCTCAAATGAAAAACCATGATAACAATTACATTATTTCTCTTGGTATGTTTGGCCGCTGGCTATCTGCGCAAGCTGAAATGCTAGGCGTTGAAGTTTTTCCAGGCTTTGCAGCAGCTGAAGTTCTTTATAACGAAGATGGTTCTGTTGCTGGCGTAGCTACTGGAGATATGGGGATTGGTAAAAACGGCGAAAAAACTGAGAACTACGCAGCTGGTATGGAAATTCATGCCAGGCAAACTGTTTTTGCAGAAGGGTGCCGAGGGTCTTGCTCTAAGGAAGTGATTTCTAAGTTTGAACTGGATAAGAATAGCCAGCCACAAACATATGGCCTTGGTATTAAAGAAATTTGGGAAATTGCTCCAGAAAATCATGACGAAGGACATACGGTTCATACAATTGGTTGGCCGCTCGATCGCAAAACATATGGTGGTAGCTGGCTATACCATATGGCTGATAACAAGGTATCTGTTGGTTTTGTTGTGGGACTTGATTATGTGAACCCAACTCTTTCTCCATTCTCAGAAATGCAGCGCTTTAAGCATCACCCTCAAATTGCAAAAATCCTTGAAGGTGGCCGCCGTATTAGTTATGGCGCAAGAACCATTGTTGAGGGTGGTTTTCAGAGCCTGCCAAAACTTACTTTCCCGGGCGGTGTACTTATAGGTGATAGTGCAGGATTTTTAAATGTTGCTAAAATTAAAGGTAATCATACAGCTATGAAAAGCGGCATGCTTGCTGCTGAAGCTATTGCTGAGCTTTTTGAAAAGGAAGAGGGCGGTAATGAAGCAACATCTTATATGAATAAGTATAAGAGTTCTTGGGTATATAGAGAGCTGTATGGCGTAAGAAATATTAGGCCAGGTTTTAGAAAGGGTCTCATAAAAGGGCTTTTAAATGCAGCAAAAGAAACTTATCTTGGTGCAAGCAAGAACACACTTTCTCATCATGTAGACCATGGCGCAACCAAGCCGCTTGCAGATGTAAAAGAAATTAAATATCCAGCTCCTGATGGTAAGTTGAGCTTTGACCGTTTATCTTCAGTATTTCTTGCAGGCACATTCCATGAGGAAAATCAGCCCGCGCACCTAAAACTGAAAGATGAAAACGTTGCGATAGATACGAACTATGCAAAATTTGGCTCACCGGAGGCAAAATACTGTCCAGCTGGCGTTTATGAAATTTTAGAAGAGGGCGATAAGCCTAAACTGCAAATTAATGCGCAGAACTGCATCCATTGTAAGGCTTGCGATATTAAAGATCCAAAGCAGAATATTAAATGGACGGCTCCAGAAGGTGGGGGCGGGCCTAACTACGGCGAAATGTAAAATTCTATCTACAGCTCTGCAAATGTATTTGCACTTCAGTGCTCGGGCTCATGTATCTTTAATACACTTCGCTCTGCGCGCTTAATGCCAACACATTTTCGATGCCTGTTCAGCGAGTTTTAGTGGAATCGTCTTAAACTTATTTTCGAAGTTGCTGGGTAGGGTTTTCTTGTGCACTCCTTGTGATCGTACCTCTCTAAAAATTTTTCTCTCTTGAAAAGCTGGCATTTACTTGTTATAAATATTGTATTCAATATCTTTTTTTTCTGTTTTGATGGAGTTTTCATGCTCAGGTTTATTATTGGAATTTCTGGAATCCTCATGCTTTCAACAGAGCCTGGTGTTGGCTTGTTGTTGATTGTTATTGCTGTATTTTTTATGGGTTAAAAAGGAGAGTTTATGCCTCAGCATAAAGCCCGTTGGCGTATCCGACGCTAGGGCGTTTGGGATAGCCCTTACGCCGATAGCGTCCTTTCTGTATCAGAAAAGGATATGCTATGTCTCGCAACCGTGCACAGCGCCGCCACAATACTGCTAAATACAAAGCAAAGGCGGTTCGCCGCGAAAACGCCGTTCATCTTGATGCGCGTCGTGCGCTGTCAAGCCGTGATATTGGTATTTTGGCGAATAACGCCACATTGTGCAGCTGCCCAATGTGTGGTAATCCGCGCAAGCATTTTGGAAATGCATCTCAGACACTTCAAGAGATTCGTGCAAACGATTCTTTTGCAGATGCCTTGAGTGTATTGTAAAACGAAAAAATCCCCCGCACTTGCGGGGGATTTTTTTGTTTAATCGGTTTTTTTAGTAAGAAAGGCAACTTCAACGCCAGCTTCTTCAAGAAGGGTAAAAACGCGTTTAAAACCTTCTTTCCACTGGGCAGCGTTGCCATCAATGTAGGAGGCTGTAAAATCATAGTCAATATACAGGCGCTTCAAACCAGAGCAGGCAATGCCGCGCGCGCAGTCAATGCATGGCATGCAAAGCGTAAACATTGTTGCGCCTTTTAAAGGGAGGCCGTAACCTGCTGCACTGTAAATACAGTTGCGTTCTGCATGTTCAATCCAGTGGTATTTTTCAGGGCGGATGAGACGCTCAGGATCTTTGAGAACGCCAAGTGGAACGGCGTTGGCTTTGGTGATCTTCTTTTTTTTGCATTTGGACAGGATGATAGCTGTCATTTGGGTATCAGGGTCATCGCTCATATGTTGAGCGTCGCGCAGTGCTTTGAGAAACCTATCTTGAATGAATTCTGAAGCCACAATCGGCTGAGGGAGAGTAAACATTGGAGGAGGCCTCCTTAAGAAAAGAATACAGATATAACTTGCTAAACTGTATACTTTTTAAGGGGCTTTAGGCAAGCAATTTTAAAAGTTTGAGTCTATTTAATCCTTTATATGGTATTTGTCTGCCTAAAAATCACCAGGCTAAGCGCTACCCCTTTGGTGGCCTAGCCAGGTTTATGATTTTTATGTGTCCTACATAAACGCTTGAATATCTGTGAGAGCGCGCCCAATAATGAGAGCATGGATATCTGATGTGCCTTCGTAGGTGTTCACAGCTTCAAGGTTCATAAGATGACGCATAACTTTATACTCATCGCTCACACCGTTACCACCATGCATGTCACGTGCAACGCGAGAAATTTCAAGCGCTTTGCCAACATTGTTACGCTTAGCGTAACTTGTCATATTATGATCATCTTTACCTTCATCTTTAAGGCGCCCAAGCTGAAGTGCGAGGAGGCGGCCAAGGGTAATTTCTGTGCTCATGTTTGCAAGCTTAAACTGAACCAGTTGCTTGCTAGCAAGAGGTTTACCAAATTGGTGGCGCTCAATGCTGTACTCTCTTGCTGCATCAAAGCAGGCTTGCGCTGCGCCCATGGCACCCCAGCTGATACCATAACGCGCTGAATTAAGGCAAGAGAATGGTCCTTTAAGGCCTTTCACTTCTGGGAATTTATTTTCTTCAGGTACAAAGACATCTTCCATAACAATCATACCTGTTTCGCTAGCAAGAAGGCTGAGTTTGCCTTCCATTTTAGGGGCACTTAGGCCTTTCATGCCTTTATCTAGCACAAAACCGCGAATATCACCGGCTTCATCTTTTGCCCAAACTACAAATACATCAGCGATAGGGCTGTTTGTAATCCATGTTTTTTCACCGTTTAGAATATAACCGCCATCTACCTTTTTAGCGTTTGAGCGCATAGAGGCAGGGTCTGATCCTGCGTCAGGCTCTGTAAGGCCAAAACATCCGATGAATTCACCGCTGGCAAGTTTAGGCAGGTACTTTTGTTTTTGCTCCTCAGTAGCAAAGGTATAAATCGGGTGCATAACAAGTGAGCTTTGCACAGAGAGGAAAGAGCGGAATGCGCTGTCACAGTATTCCACTTCGTAATTAACAAGCCCGTAAGAGACATAACCAAGCCCAAGGCAGCCATAGCCTTCTAGAGGAAGGCCGAAGAGGCCCATTTCGCCCATTTTAGGGGCAAGATCTCTTGGAAAGTGTCCATCGCGCGCTGCTTGTGTTACAACAGGTTCCAGTTCAGATTGCACAAACTCACGCGTCGCATCGCGTAATAGGCGCTCATCTTCGTTTAGAAGTGTATCAATAAGAAATGGATCTTGTGGGTTAAGAGCTGGCATGTGCTTTGGTACCTATTTTTATATTTATTAAACACATAATAGCATGAAACCGCTCCAAATGAAGCGGTTTCATGAGGTTAGCTTTAGCTTATGTTGTAATGATGTCTAGATCATCAGCTTCTAGGTTGCGCGCAATGTGCTCAAAGTGGAAGAAGGTGATTTCTGTTGTGCCATCAGAGTACACAAGGTCTGCATTGTTGCGAGATGTGTAATCTAGTGAAAGATTTTCACTGAATTCATCCGCGCCAACGCCAAGATCATCTAAGATTTCGTTGAAATCTAGAACATCTCTATTGTGCTCATAGCGCAGAATTGTATTCTCGACTTCAGAAAGTGCATCAAGTTTAAATGTATCCTCACCGCTGCCACCGTGCAGAACATCAAAACCAATAGAAGCCATGAGAAGGTCATCACCGTTACCGCCGTAAAGAATATCGTACCCACTGCCGCCATCAAGAGCATCGTCACCGTTGCCGCCATATAGTTTATCTTGACCGTGTCCGCCAAGGAGGGCGTCATTACCGTTAGAGCCTTTAAGTGTATCATCACCAAGACCGCCATCCAGAACATCGTTACCATTGTGGCCATTAATGTTATCGTTACCGGTATCACCATGAAGAATATCATTACCAAGTCCACCGTTAATGTAGTCATTACCAGTACCACCCGAGATGTAATCATCATCGTTCATGCCGTAAAGCTTATCACTGCCTTGTCCGCCAAAGATAATATCGTTGCCGTTACCACCGTATAGGAGGTCAGCGCCAGCGTCACCGTAGATATCATCATTACCATTGTGGCCGTAAATTCTATCAGAACCTTCACCGCCTTGGGCAAAATCATCGCCCTGGCCAAGGTAGATTTTGTCTGAACCTTCGCCGCCATGGATCCAGTCATCGCCCTTACCGCCGTGAAGATTGTCAGATCCGTCGTTAGCCCAGATGATGTCATCACCGTCGCCGCCATGGGCTGTAAAGCTTCCGTAGCTGTAAGCTGCGCTTGACATATCAAGGAGGTCATTACCGTGTCCGAGGATGAATGTTTCAATACCTTCGATCATCGGTACATCGTATTGGCCTTGTAGGAAGATCGCATCTGCACCTGATGTGGCATGCAGACGGTCAGTGCCTGCGCCACCTTTAAAGATATCATCTGTACGATTGAATCCGCCAAGTGCAACGTAGTCGCCTGTTGCGTGGTTATAAGCTGCGTAAGAGTTTGTCCATACAGCATCTGCACCGTAACGAAGTCTATCGTTTCCGTTACCACCATCAAGGATGTCTGCACCTTCGCCGCCATAAAGATTATCATTTCCGTCCATGCCGTAAAGAATATCGTCACCGCTGTGGCCGCGCATAATGTCTTGCTCAGCACTACCGATGATTTCATCTTCTCCTGCTCTGGCAGGGTAGATGAATTGGTCATAGAAGTTGAAGCCAAGGTTTTGCATATCAAGATCATCGCTTCCAGATGTGCCTTGGATGCGGATACGAGGGATATTAATATCAACAACAATATCATCGAAGTCATTATCGCCGCCGCCAAATAGATCTTCAAAGCTCAGGCGGGTATCGTTTACACCAATATCTTCAGTTTCAATATGGTTAATACCGTCTGGGTTTAGACTGTTGCCAGCCGTGTGGTAAATGTGGCCGTCAAGTTCAGTTACTTCGCCGCTATCATCTCTAAATACCAGTTGAGGAAGACCTGCATCATTGATGTTTGCATAAGCATCGCCCGCAGCGTTAAGGAATACAAGATCGCCGTTATCTAATGCAAGATCATCGTAACCGCCGTTTGCTCTAAAACCGTCAGCAATAGCAAAGAACTCAACATATTGTCCTTCAGGAACTGTAATGGTTTCTGTACTTACGCCAGCAACCAGGCTACCGCCGCTCCCTTGACGAGAAGAGTTTTCAAAGATAAAGCCTACATCATGGATGTTACCTGAGGCATCAACCGTGTAGTAACCTAATGTGTTCTTGTAACCAGCAGATTCGCCTTGGAATACCACTTCAACTTCATGCTCAGGAATTGGAAGAGCATCAACCACTGGTGCTTCTGGGAAGTCATCAGCTTGAGGCTGAGGATAAAAACGTGGGTCCAAGTCGCCAGTATCAATATTTTCTAGATTGTTTACTTTAATATCAAGCAGTAGGTCATCAAAGTCTCTGTCGCCGCCATTAAAGAGGTCTTCAAAACCAAGACGTGTTTCACCACCTTCATGTGTCACATCAACATGGTTAATATCATCTGGATTCAGGCCGTTGTTTTCAGCTGTATGGTAAATATTGCCATTAAGCTCTGTTACGTTGCCTGCAGCGTCTGTGTAGATAAGGATAGGGTCACTATCAGCATCTTCATGAATGTTCGCTTTGTTGCCGTTTTCATCTACGAAACTGAGTGAGCCTGTTTCTAGGTCTAGGTCATCGTAGCCGTTGTTTACGCGCTCACCATTTGCAATAAGGAAGAACTCTGCGTAAAGGCCTTCTGGGACAGTAATGGTTGCTGTGCTTTCACCAGCAATGAGGCTTCCGCCAGAACCTTGACGAGAAGAGTTTTCCCATACAAGTCCTGTTTCATGGATTGTACCTTCTGCATCAATAAGGACAAATCCAAAGCTGTTTTTGTAACCAGCTTCTTCGTTGACAAAGGTCACATCAATTGTATGTTCAATTGTTGGAAGAGGAACAATATCGTCTACTGGATCGTCAACAGGGTTTACAGTAATATTAACGGTCTCTGTACGAGAAACTGTGCCATCTGTTACCGTGTATGTGAAGCTATCACTGCCGTTGTAATCTTCAGTAGGTGTGTAAGTAAATGTACCATCTGGATTTTGTACCACTGCGCCACTTGTTGGCTGTGTGAAACTTTCTACAGAAAGAGCATCTCCATCAATATCGCTATCGTTAGCAAGCACATCAAATGTTGCTGATGTATCTTCATCAAGTGTAACATCATCAGCTTGTGTAACAGGTGCATCGTTTACTGGATTAACAGTAATGTTAACCACTTCCATGCGCTCTTCAGTGCCATCAGATACTGTGTAAATGAATGTATCTGATCCGTTGTAATCCGCGTTTGGCGTGTAGCTGAACGTGCCATCTGGGTTTTGCGTTACAACGCCGTTTGCGCCTTGTGTGAAGGCTGTTACGGTGAGGGCGTCCCCATCAGCATCGCTGTCGTTAGCGAGAACGTCAAACGTAGCAGATGTGTCTTCATCTAAAACAACATTATCAGTTTGTGTGATAGGTGCATCATTTACTGGGTTTACAGTAATAGCAACAGTTTCTGTTACTGAGCTTGTGCCATCTGTGACTGTGTACGTAAAGCTATCATTGCCATTAAAATCTGCGTTTGGCGTAAATGTGAACGTACCGTCTGGATTTTGAACGACGTTACCGCTTGTTGGTTGCGTGAAGCTCTCAACGCTGAGTGTGTCACCATCTACGTCGTAATCATTCGCAAGTACATCAATTGTTGCTGTTGTGTCTTCATCAAGCTCAATGATATCAGCCACTGTAATCGGTGCGTCTAGAGAGCCTATTACATTAATCGTTGCCGTAGAGTCGGCAAGGTCAGTACCATCAGTTAGCGTGTAATCTAATGTAATTGTTGCATTGTCGCCCTCAGTTAGGAAATCAAACAGATTGTTTGTTTCGTTATTAAGCGCAAATTCACCTTGTGAATTAATGCTAAGCATACCCGTGTTGCCTGTTGGTGTATGTGTAATGCGGTAAGCTGCAGATGCACCAAGAGAAACAGGATCAAGTACAAAGTCTGCTGTAATATCAGCTCCGTTATTGATAACGCGAATATCACCCGTGCCAATAACCGTTGCGTCAATAGGGCCATCAGGGTTAACTGTGTTGTCCAGTACATTGATCATAAAGTCATCGTTTTCGCTGACAGTAATGCTTTCATCAGCATCGCTTAGATCGTTTACTGAATTTACAGTGACGTTAACTGTTTCTGTGCGAGATTCAATGCCATCTGTAACGGTATATGTAAATGTGTCATTGCCGTTGAAGTTTTCATCAGGCGTATAAGTAAATGTACCATCAGGGTTTTGAGTTACACTGCCGTTTGCAGGTTGCTCAAAACTTTCAACTGAAAGAACGTCACCGTCAATATCGCTATCATTGGCAAGCACATCAAACGTTGCTGATGTATCTTCTTCAAGAGTTACAAAGTCTGTTACTGTTGTAGGTGCGTCATTTACTGGGTTTACAGTAAGGGTTACTGTTTCCGTGCGAGACTCAGCGCCATCTGTAACTGTATATGTAAAGCTATCAGCGCCATTGTAATCACCAGCAGGCGTGTAAGTAAATGTACCGTCTGGGTTTTGAGAAACAGAGCCATTTGCAGGTTGCGTAAAGCTCTCAACAGAAAGAGCATCGCCATCTGGATCGCTATCATTGGCAAGAACGTCAAATGTTGCTGATGTATCTTCATCAAGAACAACATCATCTGCTACCGTTTCAGGAGCATCGTTAACTGGGTTTACAGTAATGTCTACAGTTGCAGTATGTGTAAGAGTGCCATCTGTGACTGTGTACGTAAAGCTATCTGCGCCGTTAAATCCTGGAGCAGGGGTATAGCTGAATGTACCATCAGGGTTTTGTACCACGCTGCCGTGTGTTGGCTGCTCAAAG
>JAPKEQ010000025.1 GCA_028821995.1 Alphaproteobacteria bacterium | reverse complement strand
CGGACGAATCCCTCAACATGGTCTCTGCTATGCCAGATACGGGCTTCTTCCGCCCGCAGGTGAATTCTAGCGTGGACAAATATGAAAATACCGAACCTGTGGTGTCTTACAAAAGCGCCGTAGAAGATAGCTGCATTCATGTGGGTAACCGCGTGTTCCATGATAAATTTGGTTATGGCGTTGTTAAAAATTCTGAAGGCCAAGGCGATGCTGCTCGCCTGACTATTGCTTTTGATAAAGCCGGCCAAAAGAAACTGGTCGCAGGCCTTGCTAAGCTTGAAGTGGTGCGTTAACTTTTTTATATTTTCGCTCCCGGCCTCGCATTTTCACTTTGCTTCGCGGCGTTAAAATGACGATCCCCTGCGAAATATTATCTTGGCATAAAGCTTATTTTTGCCTGCCCATCTCTCCCGATATGGGCAGGTATACTTTATGCCGCCGCAGCCCCTTAGGCCTGCGACTCGCCTACTTTGCTCGTACTTTGCATACTCAAAACGAATATTTTTCACTTGCAGTAT
Source organism: Alphaproteobacteria bacterium (assembly GCA_028821995.1). Lineage (GTDB taxonomy): Bacteria > Pseudomonadota > Alphaproteobacteria > UBA2136 > JAPKEQ01 > JAPKEQ01. The sequence goes on along the minus strand of JAPKEQ010000025.1, from coordinate 17,176 downwards.
TGTATACATCGCGTATATTCCAAACTAATATATATCTCCCTCTCTCTTTTCTATCAGCATTGGATACAGTTATGTCTGACCAAAACACCCCTGTGACCGTAGAAGAAATTGAAGCTCTTATTGAAACCTTGCCGTTTCAACGTAACCCCAGCGATCTGGAGTTTCACTATTCACTTCCTATCGTTGCAAAACTTATACGCGAGCATGGCGTGCCTGACCCGAGCACATACAGCCTCACATCAATTACCGCAAGCTGTATTGAAGATCTTTACATGAAGATCTTTCTGGCAAGACTACCTGCCATTAAGAAATTCCAAACCAGCAACGCTACCCGTGAGGAATACTTTGCTGAAATTGCCCCCATTGAGCAAGCCCGCTACGACTGGGCAATGGACAATATGTTCAAAAAAACAGACTGGCCTGTCACAATCACAGTAAAAGAAACCGAAGAGGCGTAGCCCTCACATAAAAAGCCCCCAACTGGGGGCTTTTTTTCTAAATTCTATTTTTCACTTGCAATTCTGTATACCAAAGCATATCTTCACGCTGATTTTAATCTAACTTTTCTTTTTCTCTTTTTTACTGGAGTTTCCAATGACTGATCAAAACACCCCCATCACCGTGGAAGAATTTGAAGCCGTTCTGAATGCTATGCGCGCCCAAATGGATGCTGACAATTGGCATAAAGCACAGATAGCTCTGAGCACATTGAAGCTGCGCGGCGCACCAGACCCCTCCACCTACAATTTGACATCCCTTACGGCAGATGATGAAGAGGACATGAACCTTAAAATGCACTTGCTGATGATTCCAGGCCTCCAGAAATATCAAGCTGGCGAAGCAACACTTGAAGAAGCTGTGGCAGATATCATGCCTATGCTGGAAGAAATGGCCCAGTGGGCGATGAACTTTGCCTTTGGCGGCACGCCTGAGTGGCCCGTCACCATCACCGTGGAAGATGAAAACGACGAGAGTTAACCCTCACGCAAAAAGCCCCCAACTGGGGGCTTTTTCATATGGATTTCATAAGCAATTTCAGGTACATTATCTTTATATAAATGAAAGGTTTTTCACCCCATGACACAAGCCGCTAAAAAAGTTCAAATGAATGTTCCAGACCAGCATCTTCACCTGTTTGAAGACATGGTGCTTGGCCTTGCCACAGCCACAGATATTGGTAAAGCCAGTAAAGATGCTGCCCAGTGGGTTGTCACTGCCTTTTTTGATCCACGTATTGATGATGCTGACGTACAAAACTGCATGAAAGAAGCAGCAGATAGCTGCGGGCTAAACTCTGAAGAACATAACATTACGATTGTATCTGATGAAGACTGGCAGAGCAAAATGCGTGAAGATTTTCCACCACTAGAAGCTGGTGACTTCTTTATTCACTCTTTTGATGAAGCCGCGCCTGAAGGTAAAATCAGCCTGCATATTCCTGCTGGTATGGCTTTTGGCACAGGCGAGCATTCCACAACATATGGCTGCCTTGTGCTTTACAGCGACCTTAGCCAAAAAACGACATTTAAAAATGGCCTCGATATGGGCTGCGGCAGCGGTATTCTTGCTCTTGGCGCAACTAAAAAGCAAAACACACCTTTCCTTGCGGTAGATATTGACGCGCCAAGCATTGATATCTGCAAAGAGAACATGGAAAATAATGCTGCATCAAGCACAGTCATCTCTATGGTTGGTAACGGCTTTAATACTGCTGAAGTCTCTAAAAGCGCGCCATACGATTTAATTTTTGCTAATATTTTAGCAAGCCCGCTACTGCAAATGGCAGACGGCCTTGTGAACGTTCTTGAGAAAAATGGCGTTGCCATTCTTTCTGGCTTCCTCACACACCAAGAAGAGGCTATCATAAATGCCTATACAGCGCTTGGCATGGAAGTAACCGCCCGTGAGCAACGTGAAGAATGGGTTGCACTCGCGATGACGAAGGTAGGATAATAAAAATTATAAGGATATGAGTGATATGAAAATCGGTGTTTTACTTTCAGGATGTGGCGTCAATGACGGCAGTGAAATCCATGAGACGACGCTCACCCTGCTTCATATTCTTAAAAATGGCGCCACGCCAGTTTGCATCGCGCCTAACGATATGCAAATGCACACGGTAGACCATCTAACAGGCTCAGAGGACACAACAAACCGCAACATGATGGTAGAAGCGGCACGCCTTGCCCGCGGTGATATTACCCCCCTTTCAGACATCTCAGCACAAGACCTTGATGCTCTTATGGTGCCCGGCGGCTTTGGCGCTGCTAAAAATCTTTCAAATTTTGCTGCGCTAGAAGATAAAATGTCTACCACAGTACGCAGCGATGTGGCCTCTCTTATTCAAGGCATGCATGCTGCTGGCAAGCCTATGGGCTTTATGTGCATTGCGCCTGCTAGTGTTGCAGCCCCTGCTCTTTTTGGCAAAAAAATTAAGCTCACGATTGGCAGTGATGAAGGCACAAGCGGCGCGATTACTGCCCTTGGTAACATTGCTGTTCCAAGCACAGTGAGCGAAGTTGTGATTGATGAGGCGCATAATATTGCCTCAACACCCGCTTATATGCTGGGTGAAAACATTGCAGATATTGAACTTGGGATAGCTAAACTCACTTCTTGGGTTTGCATGGCTGCTCACAATGTAAAGGCGGCTTGACAATGTTTCCAAAAACAAAGACAGTAAGCACAAACAAATCTGGTTCTCTTTCCCGTTTCAAAAACCTTCATACAGTGCTTTTAGGCCTTCCTGAAAAACAGGGGCGCATTGCTATGAGTCTCATTGTAATGACTCTTGTTTTGTTTGTTACACTTGTACTCCCTGCCTGGGCCTTTGGCTTTGCCATTGGTGTTGTATCTGTATTTATGGTACGAGAACTGGGACATATGTATAGGGGCAAACTTCCAGCAGTGCCTGTTCTTTTAATTATTTTCAGTGCTTTTTGCCTGTTTTTCATTCGTAATGAAAGTGGTGTTGGACATTTATTTATCTTGTACCTCATCGCTGTTGTTTCAATGAGTGATTCAGGAGCTTACATTGTTGGAAAACGTATTGGGAAACGCCCACTTATGAAAACTGTTTCCCCAGGGAAAACAATTGAAGGCGCCATTGCTGGTGTTCTTTCTGGTACTCTTATAAGCGGATTTTTCTTTAGCATTGCAGGTCAATCCCTCATGCTAGGCCTCCTTTCAGGATTGATTATCTCTGTCAGTGCTGTTGCTGGCGATCTATATGAATCTAAACTTAAACGCACAGTTGGCGTTAAAGATAGCGGCACCGTGCTGCTTCACCAAGGCGGCCTTTTAGACCGTTACGACAGCTACCTTTTTGCAGCGCCCCTATTGGCGCTTCCACTCTTCATTCTCTCTCTACTATAAGGATATAGACTATGAGCAAAACTGTTCACCTTCTTATTGAAGCCCGTGACAACATCGGGTATGCCACTGGCACGCCTCACCATGACCCTGCGGTTTGGATTGGCGATGAAAATGCCAAAGGCGTTCTTCTTACATCCGCACTAGATTTCGGCAGCATGACAAGCCATGTAAATAGCCGTACACAGGTTATCAACTACTCTGTTCTCCTGAAGGACAATGCCACAGAAGATGAACGCACAAGCATCTCAGGCAATGTTGATATTGCTATTTGGTATCTCAAACACATTGGCGCGAGCGAAGTTATTGTTCCTAAAAACGGTGGCCGCAGCGATGATGGTATGGCGGGCGATTACGTAGACGCTCTGCGTGATGCAGGCTTCAAAGTAACGTACGCCTCGCCGATGTTCCCTTGCCGAGAACGCAAAGGTGCAGATGAAATTGCTATGATTGCAGAGGCACAAGCCGTTAACGAACGTGGCTTTTACCGCGCATTTAAAATTCTACAAGATGCAACCATCGCAGCAGACGGCACCCTAATGTGGAACGGTCATGTTCTAACAGCTGAAATTCTGCGCGCTGAAATGTGTCTTGAAATTTATAAAAGTGGCAGCGGCACAATGGAAGCTGACGGCCCAATTATCGCTTGCGGACTTTTAGGCTCTGATCCACATGAACGCGGCCATGGCCCGCTGAAAGCTGGCGAATTGATTGTGATGGACTGCTTCCCTCGCTTGCCAAACGGCTATTGGGGAGACCTCACCCGTACAATCATCAAAGGTGATATTCAGCCATGGCAGCAGGACATGTTTGACATGGTTCTTAAAGCCCATGACTGGGTTGAAACCCAAGTAAAAAACGGCGCAGACAGCAAAGCTATATATGACGGCGTCATTGCCATGTATGAAAAAGCAGGTTACCCAACAGATACCAGTATTCCGCACGGCATGTTCCATGGGGTTGGCCACAGTGTTGGCCTTGGCCTGCATGAAAGCCCAGGCATAGGCTCCCGCGCGGGCACGCTTGAAACCGGCAACGTGGTTACTAACGAGCCTGGCCTATACTACAAAGGCTATAACGGTATCACCGGCGGCGTACGTATTGAGGATATTTTGGTGGTCACAGATAAAGGCTGTGACAACATCACAAACCTACCCAAAGAGCTGGATGTGGATAAAATTAAAATCCCGTCAGACTTCTAAACGATTTAAACAGCCCCCATGCGGGGCTGTTTTTTATTTAAAGGCTTGAAACTCTTTTTTTTCGTCCCTATATCCCTTTCATAACTAAGCTCCCTTCCCTTTCCCCATGCCCAACGGAGGCTTTCCCATGGCAGATCCTGTTTTTCACTCAAGCCGCTACCCCAAACACAATGAACAAGGCCGCGGCAACAAAGGTCAAATTTTTGGTGGCGAATGCAACCGCACACGCTGCACGGCGCATGGTGCCACGTGGTTCAACCGCGGCACATACGCCTATGAATGCGAACAACATGCAAAAGGCGCCAACGCGTTCCCCACGGACGGCCAAGTGCCTTGTGTAGAGACCGATGGTCAACTCACTCTGGACATGATGAACTTTTATGTGACAGAGCTGAAAGCCAAAATGGCCATGCACCGCAAGGCCCAATAATCGAATTCATGCAAGCCACCCTTTAGGGTGGTTTGTTGCTTTAACCTTGCACAGCTGTATACATGAGTGATATAAAAGTTGTATATCCAACCTTTCTCTCCCTTTTTTTAAGGATAATCCTTATGGAACATCCTATTCTCTTCACATTTATGACCTTTTTCACAGCTGGCGGTTCAATGATTGCATTGATTCTCCTGCTTAATATTACAGGTCACCTATTGAGAACAAAGAGTAACGCCCCCATGGTTGGGATCGCTATCATCCTGCTTATAGGATTGCCGCTTGCAGCTGGTATTGGATGGACTCTTGTTCTTTTTTACACACTCAGCCCCTACCCGTGGGTAACCCTTGCCGTCTATATTGTTTTTGCGGCCTTAGGGCTCAAACAGATCAAACAAGACTTAAAGTTCTCTTAACTTGGAGTTATGACAATGTCTCAATCTACAATCTACTTTGCTCACCCTATCTGCGACTATGGCACCCAAAAGGAAGCCGATATTGTCGCCTTTCTGGAAAGCAATGGTTATACAGTTGTAAACCCTGCTGACTATCAGAATGTTTTTTCTGACTGGCTTAATGGCGTTCCGCTCAAAGAGCTGGGCACTGATACCTCTGAATTTCCAACCTTTGACGGCACCAATAAAATGGCCTTTTGGGTCGCTCTTGCGCAGTCCTGCGATGAATGTGCATTTTGCGCATTTGATGCTGAGCTTGAAGCTGAAGATGTACCTTCTGGTTACCTTGATACCTCTGACAGCGTTTTTCGCAACCGCCCTAGCCTTCGCATTGGCGCAGGTGTTTGGAAAGAAGTTGAAAGCTTTTGGCAGGCTAATAAGCTTACCTATTTTATGAGCTACCAAGCTATGGTTGACTTTGAAACAGAGGAAGATATTCCTCCGCACATATCATTCAGAGCAGCTGCTGAATGGCTAAACTGCTTCACTCTTCTCACTGTGGATCAAACCAGAGCCCTTTTGCGCGCCTCTGGCCGCTACGACGGATAAAGGAGGCTTTATGCCCAAACGTACCATTCTCTTGGTTCAACCTACCTGTGATTACGGCACTGAAAAAGAAGCCGACATCATCGCTAAAATGCAAAAAGAAGGCGTAGAGGTCATCAACCTCAATGGCGCCACTCAAAGCATCAGCGAACTTGTTGCACTTTGCGACAAGTGTTGTTTCAGCGGCTTTGATCATGACCTTGAAGCTGATGAAATTCCGAGCGGCTGGCTGAAAAGTGAGGCCGGCGGTATCACTGTAAACAGACCTGCGCGGCGCATCCCGTTTGATGTGGCAAGCACCGTGGAGGATTTCTACGAAGCTGATAAGCCTGTCTACTATATGACATATGATGTTATTGAAGACGGTGGCCGCGTACTCTTCAAGCAGGTCATTCCTCTTGAAGCAGATTCTTGGGACGGTGAATATATTCTTTTGGATGAACTTCAAACAGAAGCTCTGCTTGAGGCAGCCACCGAAAATGCCTAAACAATCGATAAAAAACAGCCCTGCATATATTGTGGGGCTGTTTTTTGTGGGCAGATCCTTGCAAGATACTTATATTTTTCCTATACCTTTATCTAGAATCAAAAGGATAGCAAAGAGCATAGTAGAACTCACACCAAGGCAAGTGGACGACATGAGTCGTTATCTGCATAGTCTTGGTGGGCATATTGACCACTGCCCAAATGTGAGAGAGTCTTACGGCGATAAAGCTGAACGCCTCATGCAAGACGCAAAAGATGCCGCAAGACCTTTTGATGACGTGCGTGAGCTCGATTTCCCGCTGGTAGATGAAGAAGACATCCAGCGCGCTCTGCCCCTTCTTGAAGAGACCTACAACGTCTTTGAGTCTCACTGCTACAACAACTGTCCCCCTGATGAACGAAACGCGCGCGATGAAGCGCTACGAAGCTTTATTGATGAGATGGATGGAATTTCAAATGAGATGGCGCTAGAGCGGTAGGATTAGAGGGGTCTTTTATGCTTGCCCCTTTAAGCTTTTCTTTGCTTTATGCTCTCAACAAAAAAGCCCCGCACTTGCGGGGCTTTTTATATAAGTCAGATTTAGTCGATTTGACCCGTTACGTCAGTTGCCAGTTGGCTTTTACGCATTGAGCTCAGCATCTTACCTGTTCCTGCAGGGATCAGGCGTCCAACAATCACGTTTTCTTTCAGACCGTTAAGATCATCAACCTTACCGCTTGTGGCTGCATCCGTAAGAACCTTGGTGGTTTCTTGGAATGACGCCGCAGAGATGTAAGAGCGTGTTGTTAGGCTGGCTTTCGTAATACCCTGCAAGTGTCTTTCGAACTCAGCAGGTGTTTTACCTTGCGCAACAAGACGTGCGTTCTCTTCTTCAACTTCCTGTGCATCCGCAAGTTCGTTAGGAACAAACGTTGTAGCACCGGCACGTGTAATCATCACTTTACGCATCATCTGGCGCATAATCACCTCAATGTGCTTATCGTTGATTGTTACACCTTGAAGACGGTATACGCTCTGGATTTCAGCAATCATGTATTCAGCAAGAGCTTCTACACCTTGGGTACGGAGAATATCCTGAGGTACACGCGCACCTTCAATCAGCATTTCACCGGCCTCAATGTAATCACCGTCACGTACGTTCAAGTGAACACCTTTAGGTACAAGATACTCACGGATATCGTCCATGCCGTCTTCTGTCTTACCGCTTACGATAATACGACGCTTACCTTTCAGGTCTTTACCAAATGATACCGCACCTTCAACTTCAGAGATTAGGGCACTATCTTTAGGCTTACGTGCTTCAAAGAGTTCAGCAACACGTGGCAAGCCCCCGGTAATATCGCGAGACTTAAGAGATTCGCGAGGCATACGAGCGATCGTATCACCGGCTGCAACTTCTTTACCATCTTCTGCAGAAAGAATCGCATCTACAGGAAGGAAGTAAATCGCTTGCGCGCCGTTTGGTAGCGTTACAACTTTACCTTTTTTGTCGATAAGAACCATAGCAGGCTTCATATCAGCTCCGCGCGGGTTTTGCTTCCAATCAAGAACTGTCTTAGATGACATACCTGTGGTTTCATCCATTTCTTCCTTGATAGAGACACCATCAACAAGATCCATAAACTGAACTGTACCTTGTGCTTCTACCATAATTGGAAGTGTATATGGATCCCAATCCGCTAGCGTTGTACCGAGTTCAGCAGTATCGCCGTCTTTGACATGTACTTTAGAACCGTAAGGTAGTTTGTGCTCTTCACGCTCACGGCCAGATTTATCAATAATCTTCGCGTTTGCGTTACGGCTCATGATGATGTTGTTACCATCAGAGTTTGTCACAGTTACTACGTTTTCAAGTTTTAGAGTACCTTCAGACTCAGATGTTGCTTTAGACTTCGCTGTACCAGCAGATGCTGTACCACCAATGTGGAACGTACGCATGGTCAGCTGTGTACCCGGCTCACCAATTGACTGCGCGGCAATTACACCTACAGCTTCACCGATGTTTACAGGTGTACCACGAGCAAGGTCACGTCCGTAACATTTCGCACATACACCTTCCTTGTTATCACAAGTCAGTACAGAGCGTACGTTAATTGTACCAATACCAGCGGTTTCAATTGCATCTACAAGTTCTTCATCAAGAAGCGTATCGCGGACAGCAATGATATCACCAGTGAGTGGGTTCACAACATCTTCAGCTACAGTACGGCCAAGGATACGATCAGAAAGAGATTCCATTACGTTTCCGCTATCTGTAATAGCAGATACACTGATGGAGTTTTCTGTTCCACAATCATCTTCAACGATCACACAGTCCTGAGATACATCTACAAGACGACGTGTCAGGTAACCTGAGTTCGCTGTCTTTAGGGCTGTATCGGCAAGACCCTTACGCGCACCGTGAGTCGAGTTAAAGTACTGGAGTACGTTTAGTCCCTCACGGAAGTTCGCTGTAATCGGCGTTTCGATAATTTCACCATTCGGCTTGGCCATCAAACCACGCATACCAGCAAGCTGACGCATCTGAGTTACCGAACCACGGGCTCCAGAGTTTGCCATCATGTAAACACTGTTTACAGAAGGCTGTGTGCGTTTTTCGCCGTCAATATCAAGCTGCTTGTCAGAAATCTCAGCCATCATGACATCTTTAACCATATCGGTTGTACGCTGCCAAATATCGATGACTTTGTTATATTTCTCACCAGATGTAATCAGACCATCCATGTACTGCTGTTCCATGCGTTTCACTTCAGCTTCCGCGTCAGATACAAGCGTGTACTTAGAGTCAGGGATAACCATGTCATCTTTACCAAACGAGATACCCGCACGTGCCGCAAACTTAAATCCAAGCTGCATAAGGTGGTCAGCAAAGATACAAGTCACTTTCTGGCCGCACTTCAGGTAGACAGTATGAAGCAATGCTCCAACTTCTTTCTTCGTGAGGATTTTGTTGATTGCGTTAAAGCTAAGCTCTGGGTGCTCAGGTAGCAGCTGCGCAAGAATCAAACGACCCACAGATGTGTCATATGTCTTACCGCGGAAGCGACCTTTAATACGCGTGTGAAGCGTTACACTTTTCTCATTAAGAGCGTGCTCAATTTCACCAATGCTTGCAAATACACTGCCTTCACCCACTTCGCCAAAGCGAGCAAGAGATAGCCAGTATAGACCCAGAATAATATCCTGAGATGGAACAACAATCGGCTTACCAGAAGCTGGTGACAGAATGTTGTTTGTTGACATCATCAGTACGCGGGCTTCAATTTGGGCTTCCAGAGATAGAGGTACGTGTACCGCCATTTGGTCACCATCAAAGTCGGCGTTAAATGCTGTACATACAAGCGGGTGAAGCTGAATCGCTTTACCTTCAATAAGCTTAGGCTCAAAGGCTTGGATACCAAGACGGTGAAGCGTCGGTGCACGGTTAAGCATAACCGGGTGCTCACGAATCACTTCTTCAAGTGCATCCCAAACTTCAATCTCACCATCTTCAACCATACGCTTAGCGGCTTTAATCGTTGTCGCGAGGCCTTTCAGCTCAAGGCGTTGGTAAATAAACGGTTTGAATAGCTCAAGTGCCATTTTCTTCGGCAAACCACATTGGTGAAGAAGTAGATCAGGACCAACGGTAATAACCGAACGACCAGAGTAATCTACACGCTTACCAAGAAGGTTTTGACGGAAGCGACCTTGCTTACCTTTTAGCATGTCTGCAAGTGATTTAAGTGGGCGCTTGTTCGCACCTGTAATCACGCGTCCACGACGACCGTTATCAAACAGCGCATCAACAGATTCTTGAAGCATACGCTTCTCGTTACGGATGATAATTTCTGGAGCACGAAGCTCTAGAAGGCGTTTTAGACGGTTGTTACGGTTTACAACGCGGCGGTAAAGATCGTTAAGATCAGATGTCGCGAAGCGGCCACCATCAAGTGGTACAAGAGGACGCAGCTCTGGTGGAAGTACTGGAATAACATCCATAACCATCCACTCTGGCTTGTTACCAGAATCACAGAAAGCGTTTACAACTTTAAGACGCTTAACAAGCTTACGACGACGTACATCAGGTAGATCATCAGATAGCTCAGCTTGCATATCAGCTTGAAGTGTTTTCAGATCAAGTTCTTTAAGCAGAGTACGGATCGCTTCCGCACCAATTTCTGCTGTAAATGAATCTTCACCAAACTCATCTTGTGCGTCCATAAGCTCTTCATCAGTTAGCATCTGGTGCTTCTCAAGTGTTGTTACACCTGGGTCAGTCACAAGGAAAGATTCAAAGTAGAGAACCTTTTCAAGGTCTTTAAGCGTAAAGTCCAGAATCGCGCTCATGCGGCTAGGAAGAAGTTTTAGGAACCAAATGTGTGCAACAGGCGCAGCAAGGTCAATGTGACCCATGCGCTCACGGCGTACTTTAGATTCAATAACTTCAACGCCACATTTTTCACACACAATACCACGGTGCTTCATGCGTTTGTATTTACCACACAGACACTCGTAGTCTTTTACTGGGCCAAAGATACGGGCACAGAACAGACCGCCATGCTCTGGCTTGAATGTACGGTAGTTAATCGTTTCTGGTTTCTTCACTTCACCAAACGAGCGAGAACGGATTTGTTCAGGTGCTGCGATTGAAATTCGGAGAGCTTCAAAAAGCTTTTGGTTTTGTTGCTTATTTCCGAACAGGTTTGCGATATCGTTCATATGTCTATCTATCCTTTTTTCACCTGATTAGTTTGAGTGTTCTGCTGATGTGGCATCAATCGCTTCCACACCGTCTGGTACAGGAAGAGCATCAAGCTCAGTCATATCATCTGCTGTGCCGTCAACCATATCTGGTGCTTCTTCTAGCATTTCAACGTTTAGACCAAGTGCCATCATCTCATGCACAAGTACGTTGAACGACTCAGGAATACCCGCTTCAAAGTTTTGCTCACCACGAACGATCGCTTCGTAAGTCTTCGTACGACCCGAAACATCATCAGATTTCACAGTTAGCATTTCTTGAAGTGTATATGCTGCACCATAAGCTTGCAGAGCCCATACTTCCATCTCACCAAAACGCTGTCCACCAAACTGGGCTTTACCACCAAGAGGTTGTTGCGTTACCAGAGAGTACGGCCCAATAGAACGTGCGTGAATCTTCTCATCCACAAGGTGGTGTAGTTTCAGCATGTAGATGTAACCCACTGTGGTTCTGCGATCGAACGCTTCCCCGCTACGGCCATCAAACAGTTGAACTTGACCATCTTTGTCGAGATCAGCATCTTCAAGAAGCTCAGAGATATCTTTCTCAAGCAGACCATCAAATACAGGTGTTGCCATTGGCATACCCTTCTTCAGGTTACCTGCAAGTTCCATGATCTCGCCATCGCTCAGTGCTTTAAGACTCTTAGGATCTGTACCATCTTTGTACATTGTCTCAAGGTATTTGCGGACTTCTTTAACATCACCATCTTCAAGAAGAGCTTTTACTTTTTTACCGATACCGGCAGCAGCCCAACCAAGGTGTGTTTCAAAAATCTGACCCACGTTCATACGAGATGGTACACCAAGAGGGTTAAGTACAATATCAACGTGCTCACCATCTTCCATAAACGGCATGTCTTCAATTGGGTTAACCTTAGAGATAACACCCTTGTTACCGTGACGACCAGCCATCTTATCACCCGGCTGAAGCTTACGCTTCACAGCGATGTAAACTTTAACCATCTTCAGAACACCAGGAGAAAGCTCGTCCGCAGCACGGATTTTTTCGATTTTCTCTTCACGACGCTCATCAAGGGCTCTTACAGCACTATCAAAGTGAGTTTTCAGGCCTTCAAGGTCTTTCATGAGTTTGTCATCACTGATAGCAATCTTCCACCAGTCAATCTTCTTCATGTCCTCTAGCATATCGCCAGTGATTTCTTTGCCTTTCGTGATTGAGCCATCAATCTTGTTCGCCGCTTTCTGGCCAATAAGAGCTTCTCTAAGACGTCCGTATACGTCAGTCTCAAGAATACGGCGTTCATCCGCAAGGTCACTGTTAAGTTTTAGGATTTCCTGCTCTTCAATCTCAAGGGTACGGGCGTCTTTTTCCCCACCACGACGGTTGAAGACTTTTACACCAACAACAGTACCGATAAGCCCTGGAGGAACGCGCAGAGATGTATCACGTACATCGGCAGCCTTCTCACCAAAGATCGCACGAAGAAGTTTTTCTTCAGGCGTCATCGGTGTTTCACCCTTAGGTGTAATCTTACCGATAAGAATATCGCCAGGTTTAACATCTGCACCGATGCGGATGATACCAGCTTCATCTAGGTTTTTAAGAGCAACTTCACCTACGTTAGGAATATCACGTGTGATTTCCTCAGCGCCAAGCTTTGTATCACGCGCTTGTACGTCATACTCATCAATGTGAATCGATGTAAAGACGTCATCACGTACAATACGTTCAGAAATTAGGATTGAATCCTCAAAGTTGTAACCATTCCATGGCATGAAGGCTACAAGTACGTTACGGCCAAGCGCAAGCTCACCCATATCCGTAGAAGCACCATCCGCCATAATATCGCTCTTCTTCACAAGGTCGCCCTTGCTCACAAGAGGACGCTGCGTCATGCAACTGTTTTGGTTAGAACGTTTGAATTTATCCATACGGTACACGTCAACACCAGAAGCAGACGCGTCTACATCTTCAGTTGCACGTACTACGATACGGTTCGCATCAACACTTTCAACAATACCGCCACGTTTTGCAACAACAGTAATACCACTGTCACGCGCTACGATAGCTTCCATACCCGTACCTACAAGTGGTGCTTCCGCACGCAGTAGTGGAACGGCCTGACGTTGCATGTTCGATCCCATAAGGGCACGGTTCGCATCATCGTTTTCTAGGAAAGGAATAAGTGCCGCCGCTACAGATACAATCTGTTTTGGTGCCACGTCCATGTACGTTACTTCATCACGAGGCACAAATACAACTTCACCACGCTTACGACATACAACGAAATCTTCCGTCATTTTGCCAGCTTTATCCAGTGGGCTGTTTGCCTGTGCAATGTAGTGTTCGCCTTCTTCAATCGCACTCATGTAGTGTACTTCGTCAGTCACCTTAGAAGCGTCAACCTTACGGTATGGCGTTTCAATGAAACCGTACTTGTTCACTTTTGCGTATGTAGAAAGCGAGTTGATTAGACCAATGTTTGGTCCCTCAGGCGTTTCAATCGGGCAAATACGTCCGTAGTGCGTGGTGTGTACATCACGTACTTCAAAACCAGCACGCTCACGTGTCAGACCGCCGGGCCCAAGCGCACTAATACGACGCTTGTGAGTCACTTCTGAAAGTGGGTTTGTTTGGTCCATAAACTGAGACAGCTGAGATGAGCTAAAGAACTCACGTAGCGCTGCGCTAAGTGGACGTGCATTCACAAGGTCATGCGGCATCATTTGTGAAATTTCACTACTTGCCATACGCTCTTTTACTGAGCGCTCCATACGAAGGAGACCCACGCGGAATTGGTTTTCAAGAAGTTCACCAACACTACGTACACGACGGTTACCAAGGTGGTCAATGTCATCGACCGTATCGTTGCCATCACGGATGTCAATAAGCTTTTGAATCACAGCCAGCATATCTTCTTTACGAAGAACACTGATTTCTTCACCAAGATCTTTAAAGCCAAGGCGTGCGTTCATCTTCATACGACCAACATCAGAAAGGTCAAAACGCTCGCTATCAAAGAACATTGTGTTGAAAAGCTTGCTTGATGCTTCAAGGGTTGGTGGCTCACCTGGGCGCATCACTTTGTAAATTTCAGCAAGTGCTTTTTCACGTGAGTCTGTTTTATCAATTTGAAGCGTATTACGGATGTAACCACCAACGTTCAGGTGATCAATCTTGAGAATCTTGAAGCCTTTAAACTTCATTTCTTCTAGCTTCTCAATAATTTCCATTGTGATTTCAGAACCGATTTCAAACAGAACTTCACCTGTTGATTTCTCAACAATCGCTTCACCAAGGTAGCGGCCAAGAAGATCTTCTTTTTCTTGAGAGATCCATTTTGTGCCCGCTTCTTCAATTTGCTTCATTTTGCGTTTTGTCGGCTTTTTACCAGCTTTAACAAGAACGTCTTTGTTATCGGCATCGATAAGGTCTTGTTCTAGCTTCACACCCATGTAAAACATTGGCTCAAATCCAAGGGCGAATTTACCAGACTTAATACGCACATCTACAGTATCGTAGAATGTTTCAAGAATTTCTTCTTCGCTCATTTCAAGTGCACGAAGAACGTAAGTTGCAGGCAGCTTACGACGACGGTCAATACGTACGTACATGTTATCTTTGTGGTCAAACTCAAAATCAAGCCATGAGCCACGGAATGGAATCACACGTGCAGAGAAGAGAAGCTTACCAGATGAGTGCGTCGAACCGTTATCGTGGTCAAAGAACACGCCTGGGCTACGGTGCATCTGAGAAACAATAACACGCTCAGTACCGTTAATAACGAATGTACCGTTACATGTCATAAGAGGCACAACACAAAGATATACTTCTTGCTCTTTAATATCCTGAACACTACGTGCGCCAGTTTCTTCGTTTTTCTCGTAAACAGTCAGACGAAGAACCACTTTTAGCGGCGTTGCGTATGTCATATCACGTTGTAGACATTCGTCTACATCAAATTTTGGCGCTTCGAGTACGTGAGACACGTAGTCAAGCTCTGCCAGGCCTGCACTGTCCTCAATAGGGAACATTGTGCTAAGTGCGCTTTTTACACCAGAGTTAACCTCTTGTGGTTTGCCACCTTTGCCTTTTTTGACGAATACTTCGCCAGAAAGAAACTTTTCAAATGATAGTTTTTGAATGTCGAGCAGATTTGGAAGTTCTGCTACAGATTGAATTGAACCGTAATTTTTGCGGATACGCTTTTTCTCAGTGAACGTATAAGACATGTTATGAGCCACCCTTTGCCTTGTCACATTAATATTAACTTCGGTATTTCTGCTTAAAAATGAAGCCCAGTCCGAATCTCTGGAGCACTTCTGGTGTGCTATCCCCTGCTATTAAGTAGGCATGCAGAGCCTTATCTTCAAGAGCGAAACTGTAGAATTTTAAGAAAAACCCCTAAACTTTGCTCTTTTGCTCTTTTTTCAAAAAGCAAAAGCACCCCAGTACGCTTAGACAAGCGCACTGGAGAGCAATTATCGTGCCAAAGAACTATTTAAGTTCAACTTTAGCACCAGCAGCTTCAAGTTTCTTCTGAATTTCCTCAGCGTCCGCTTTAGAAGCACCCTCTTTAACAACTTGAGGAGCGCCTTCAACCATGTCTTTAGCTTCTTTGAGGCCAAGACCAGTGATTGCACGTACTTCTTTAATTACGCCGATTTTGTTTCCGCCTGTTTCAGCAAGAACAACGTCGAACTCAGTTTTTTCTTCTGCAGCAGCAGCATCGCCACCAGCAGCAGGAGCTGCAACAGCAGCAGCAGCGGCGCTAACGCCCCATGCTTCTTCTAGAAGTTTAGAAAGCTCTGCAGCTTCCATTACTGTAAGAGTTGATAGCTCTTCAACCATTTTGTTAAGATCAGCCATAGCTGTTTCCTTTCTTAATCGGATTTATACGTTTTATTCTAAAGTTTAATACCTATTACTTACTCAGGCTTCATCGTCAGTACACGAGCGAGTTTGGCAGCTGGTTCAGCAGAAACACGTGCAATTTTCGTTGCTGGAGCTTGAAGAAGCCCAACAATTGTTCCACGTAGTTCATCAAGGCTAGGCATAGAAGCAAGAGCTTGAACGCCAGCTTGGTCAAGAACCGTTTCACCCATAGCTCCACCAAGAATCACGAAATCATCGTTATCCTTAGCAAAATTTTGAGCAACTTTAGCTGCGGCAACTGGATCTGCAGAGAATGAAAGGGCCGTAGGTCCAGTCATAAGCTCTGAGATGTTTGTGTACGGAGTGCCTTCGAAAGCAATTTTCGCAAGACGGTTCTTCGCAACTTTAACAGTTCCGACTTCACCGCGCATACGAGAGCGTAGGTCTGTCATCTTAGAGACAGTAAGGCCACGATAGTGCGCAACCACAACAACACTCGCATCTTGCAAGTTGGTATTCAGCTCAGAAACAAACGCTTGTTTTTGTGCTTTATCCATTATGTTCTCCATTTATTTGAAGGTAACCACTTAACGTTTTTACCTTCGTCCCAGTTACCTGCCGATAACGTAACTTACCGAATGGGTTATAAAACCTTTTCCATCTGTTACGCCGTCTCTAGGGGGGCGGACTGCTGTCCAATTAACTCGTGGCCCGTGCCACGTCCCTTCCTTGTCTTCGACAGGGTGCTTCCATTGTTTCCTTTGGAAGCAGATTGACGGCACACCGAAATGCGCCGTCAAAACTTGTATTAATTAGCCGTTTAGTGAAGCCATATCCACAGGAATACCAGGACCCATAGACGAGCTAAGAGTCAATTTGTTCATGTAGTTAGCTTTTAGGCTTGCAGGCTTAGAACCTTTGATGAGGTCAAATACAGTTTGAATGTTTTCCTGTAGTTTTTTGTCATCAAATGATTTTTTACCAACACTAATGTGAATGATACCGTTTTTCTCAGTCTTGTACTCAAGCATACCAGCCTTAAGATCAGTAACAGCTTTACCTACGTTAGGTGTAACTGTACCAAGCTTCGGGTTTGGCATA